>NZ_JAGHQV010000036.1:0-54519 GCF_017744175.1 Thalassotalea sp. G20_0
CTTGTGGTTTAAAGGTAGCTCTCAGATCATTCACGTGGGGCAACAGTGCGGTCACGGCCTCGTTGAGTTCTGGTGTCGACTCCAGCCCGTTGTCCACCAGTTTCGCCATGGCCCACAGCAGGTTGGCGATGTGTTGAGGAATAAATTGGTCTTTCTGTATTTTCACGTGGGGCAACAGAGCGACCACGGCCTTGTTAAGCGCTGGTATCTGCTCCTGCCCGTTGTGCGCCAGTTTCGCCATGGCCCACAGCAGGTTGGCGATCTCTTGTGGTTTAAAGGTAGCTCTCAGATCATTCACGTGGGGCAACAGTGCGGTCACGGCCTCGTTGAGTTCTGGTGTCGACTCCAGCCCGTTGTCCACCAGTTTCGCCATGGCCCACAGCAGGTTGGCAATGGTCTGGGCATTAAGTTGGTTTTTCTGTGAGTTCACGCGGGGCAACAGCGCAGCTACGGCCTTGTTGAGTTCTGGTGACCTCTCATGCCCGTTGTCTATCAGTTTCGCCATGGCCCACAGCAGGTTGGCGATACCTTGTGGTTTAAAGGCAGCTCTCTGTGCATTCACTTGGGGCAACAGTGCGGCCACGGCCTGGTTGAGTTCTGAGGTCGACTCCTGCCCGTTGTCCACCAGTTTTGCCATGGCCCATAGCAGGTTGGCAATACCCTGTGGTGTAAAGTTGGTTTTCTGTGCGCTTACTTGCGGCAACAACGCGGCCATGGCCCCGTTAAGCTCTGGTGTCCGCTTTTGCCCGTTGTCCACCAGTTTCGCCATGGCCCACAGCAGGTTGGTGATTTCCTGTGGTGTAAAGTTAGCTTTCTGTGCGATCACCTGGGGCAATAGCGCGGCCACGGCCTCGTTGAGTCCTGTTGTCCGCTCCAGCCCGTTGCCCACCAGTTTCGCCATGGTCCACAGCAGGTTGGTGATAACCTGGGCATGAAATTGGTTTTTCTGAGCTTTCACCTGGGGCAGCAGTGCGGCCACGGCCTCTTTGAGCCCTGGTGTCCACTTTTGCTCGTTGTCCTCCAGTTTCGCCATGGCCCACAGCAGGTTGGTGATATCCTGGACATTAAATTGGTCTTTCTGTGCGTTCACCCGGGGCAACAGTGCGACCAGGGCATCGTTGAGTCCTGGTGTCCGCTCCAGCCCGTTTTCAACCAGTTTCGCCATGGCCCACAGCAGGTTGGCGATATGCTGAGGAATAAATTGGTCTTTCTGCGCGTTCACGAGAGGCAACAGGACGGCCACGGTCTCGTTGAGCCCTGATGTCTGCTGCTTCGTATTTTCCACCAGTTTCGCCATGGCCCACAGCAGGTTGGCGATACCCTGTGGTTTAAAGTTAGCTTTCAGTGCGTTCACGAGGGGCAACAGGGCGGCTACGGCCTCGTTGAGTCCTGGTGTCCGCTCCAGCCCG
Organism: Thalassotalea sp. G20_0; assembly: GCF_017744175.1. Classification (NCBI taxonomy): domain Bacteria; kingdom Pseudomonadati; phylum Pseudomonadota; class Gammaproteobacteria; order Alteromonadales; family Colwelliaceae; genus Thalassotalea; species Thalassotalea sp. G20_0. Next base: position 1,410 of record NZ_JAGHQV010000036.1, read on the forward strand.
TTTTCCAGCAGTTTCACCATTGCCCACAACAGGTTGGCAATGTCCCGGGCACTAAGTTGGTTTTTCTGTGTGTTCACGAGGGGCAACAGGGCGGTCAGGGCCTCGTTGAGTCCTGGTGTCCGCTCAAGCCTGTTGTCCACCAGTTTCGTAATGGCCCACAGCAGGTTGATAATGCCCTGGTCAGTAAGTTGGTCTTTCTGTGCGTTCACGCGGGGCAAAAGGGCGGCCACAGCTTCTTTGAGCTCTGGTGTCCACTCCCCGTTGTCCACCAGTTTCGCCATGGCCCACAGCAGGTTGGCGATAGCCTGGGCGTTGAATTGGTCTTTCAGTACGTTCACGTGGGGCAGCAGGGCGGCCATGGCCCCTTTGAACTCTGGTGTCTGCTTCTGCCCGCTGTGCACCAGTTTCGCCATGGCCCACAGCAGGTTGGCGATTCCCTGGGCATCAATATCCCTGGCTTCAGGTTTTTGGTTGCAGTTAAATATTATTGCATCAAGCAGAGTTGACAATAGGGCAGCTTGAGTCGACTGAATACGCTCATGCATGGGTTTATAAGGGATGAAAGCACCCGCTGAAGTCAATGAATGAAGTGTTGTCGTCAGGCTTCGCCAATTCCAACTCCGTGTTGGGGTAAAGTTTTGCAGCATACGTATGAGCTGGCTTTGTTCCGCACGGTTTAACGATCTTTTTGCAGCTGACGTGTATTTTTTAATTGAAAGGGCATATCGACTGTGATCTCTCCCATCATAGCGATGACCGAAACGATCCGATCTTCTCACCAGATCATCCATTATTTCCTGTTTGATGAGGGCGTTAAAATCTTCAGCAGGGTTTACCGAACGGCGCTGTAGATGTTGAGAAGAGCGTGTGCCAGAAGAATGGTAACATTCATTGTGATCCGGTGCAGTGCGGGGGGGATGATCCCATTGTCTGACTGTGGCATGTCTGTATCGCCCACGCCCTGAAGAAGGGGCAGGGTTATTCGGTTGGTTGTAATCATTACCTGATCTTGTGTAATTACCACTGATACCAGCTGATCTTCTATCCATAATTATATTTCATTAATTCATGAGAATATAAAAAGCAGACTGCGGTTCTGTTCAGAAGTTCATTTTGCTGAACGGTTTATAAACGCAAGTGATTGGAGGAGAACATCTACTCTGAATTGTGAAAACGGTTCCTGAGTCATGATGGCAGGGAGACGATTACTGGCTGTTTGTTCTCTTCTTTATTTGATCAATAAATGGTTTCATTAAATCCTGGTTCCAACGCTGTTTAACCGGAATTTCAATGACCTCAAACCCTGCTTTTTGCAACAGTGCAATTTTCAGCAGAGTCGAACCATTCCTGGTTTTGAAATCACCATTCACGTAATGAAATGGTCCCTGAATTTCAATCACAATGTTGTGATCTGGCAGAAACAGGTCAACCGGAGGCAATAAGTTCAAACTCTTTTCTTCTTCAATCTTCAAAAAGGGAAGGCGTGATTGGAGTTGATTGCGGAAGGAAGTTTGAGGTTCTGAAATGGTTGCCTGGTAATGGGGGACGATCGGACATGGTCTGCCAAGCCAAATGGCGGCCATGGCAATGACGCGTTGATCCTTTTCATTGTCCGGAGGTGTATTTTCCAGGCAAGTAAACAGGTCATCCATGTGCTTTTCAAACACGTTATTTTTATTGGCTTTGGAGACCAGAGACAACCTGGCACAGCATACCATTACGCCCCAGAGAGACATCGATATATCTTGCTGCGAGAACTGAGGGTTTTCACTGATTTTGTGGACAAGCGATTTGAAGATATAGGTAACCATGTCCAGCTCAACGAGCTCACCCAGTTTCGCTGTGGCCCACAGCAGGTTGGCGATTTCCTGTGGTTTAAAGTTAGCTTTCTGTGCGTTCACCCGGGGCAACAACGCCGCCACGGCCTCGTTGAGCCCTGGTGTCCGTTCCTGCCCGTTGTCCACCAGTTTCGCCATGGCCCACAGCAGGTTGGCGATCTGCTGAGGAATAAATTGGTCTTTCTGTGCGCTCACCCGGGGCAACAGCGCAGCCACAGCTTCTTTGAACTCTGGTGTCCACTCCCCGTTGTCTACCAGTTTTGCCATGGCCCACAGCATGTTGGCGATCTGCTGAGGAATAAATTGGTCTTTCTGTGCGCTCACCCGGGGCAACAGCGCGGCCACAGCTTCTTTGAGCTTTGGTATTTTCTCCCCGTTGTCCACCAGTTTTGCCATGGCCCACAGCAGGTTGGTGATCTGCTGGGGAATAAATTGGTCTTTCTGTGCGTTCACGCAGTGCAACAGCGTGGCCACGGCCTCGTTGAACTCTGGTGTCCGCTCCTGCCCGTAGTCCGCAAGTTTCGCCATGGCCCACAGCAGGTTGGCGATACCCTGAGGTATAAAGTTAGCTTTCTGTACGTTCACGAGGGGCATCAGCGTGGTCACGGCCTCGTTGAGCTGTGGTGTCCGCTCCTGCCCGTTGTCCACCAGTTTCGCTATGGCCCACAGCAGGTTGACGATTTCCTGTGGTTTAAAGCAAGCTTTTTGTGTGTTTACGTGGGGCAACAGCGCAGCCACAGTCTCTTTGAGTTCTGGTGTCTGCTCCTGACCGTTGTCCACCAGTTTCGCCATGGCCCACAGCAGGTTGGTGATATCCTGGACATTAAATTGGTCTTTCTGTGTGTTCACCCCGGGCAACAGCGCGACCAGGGCTTTATTGAGCCCTGGTGTCTGCTCCTGTCCATTGTCCACCAGTTTCGCCATGGCCCACAGCAGGTTGGCGATATTCTGAGGAATAAATTGGTCTTTCTGTGCGTTCACATGGGGCAACAGCGCGGCCACGGCCTCTTTGAGCCGTGGTGTTCGCTCCAGCCCGTTGTCCACCAGTTTCGCCATGGCCCACATCAGGTTGGCGATTCCCTGGGCATTAAATTGGTCTTTCTGTGCGTTCACATGGGGTAACAGCGCGACCACCGCCTCTTTGAGTCCTGGTGTTCGCTCCAGCCCGTTGTCCACCAGTTTCGCCATGGCCGACAGCAGGTTGACAATGCCTTGGGGACTAAGTTGGTTTTTCTGTGCGTTCACGATGGGCAACAGGGCGGCCACGGCCTCTTTGAGCCCTGGTGTCCGCTCCAGCCCGTTGTCCACCAGTTTCGCCATGGCCCACAGCAGGTTGGCGATACCCTGTGGTTTAAAGTTAGCTTTCTGTGCGCTCACTTGGGGTAACAGCGCGGCCACAGCCGCTTTGAACTCAGGTGTCCACGCCTGCCCGTTATCCACCAGTTTCGCCATGGCCCACAGCAGGTTGGTGATTTCCTGTGGGTTAAAGTTAGCTTTCTGAGTGTTCACGTTGGGCAACAACGCGGCCACGGCCTTGTTGAGCTCTGGTGTCTGCTCCAGCCCGTTGTCCACCAGTTTCGCCATGGCCCACAGCAGGTTGGCGATACCCTGAGGAATAAATTGGTCTTTCTGTACGTTCACATGAGGCAGCAGCACGGCTACGGCCTCATTGAGCTCTGGTGTCCGCTTCTGCCCGTTGTCCACCAGTTTCGCCATGGCCCACAGCAGGTTGGCAATATTCTGGTTATCAAATTGGTCTTTCTTTGCGTTCACATGGGGCAACAGCGCGGCCACAGCCTCTTTGAGCTCTGGTGTCCACTCCCCGTTGTCCACCAGTTTCGCCATGGCCCACAGCAGGTTGGCGATACCCTGAGGAATAAATTGGTCTTTCTGTACGTTCACGAGGGGCAACAGGGCGGTCACGGCCTCTTTGAGCTCTGGTGTCTGCTTCTGCCCGTTGTCCACCAGTTTCGCCAGGGCCCATAGCAGGTTGGCGATACCCCGGGCATCAATATCCCGGGCTCCAGTTTTTTGGTAGCAGTTAAATATTATTGCATCAAGCAGAGTTGACAATAAGGCAGCTTGAGTCAACTGAACACGCTCATGCATGGGTTTATAAGGGGTAAAAACACCCGCTGAAGTAAATGAATGAAGTGTTGTCGTCAGGCTTCGCCAATCCCAACGCCGTGTTGGGGTAAAATTTTGCAGCATACGTATCAGCTGGCTTTGTTCCGACCGGTTTAACGGTCTTTTAGCAGTTGACGTGTATCTTTTAATTGAACTGGCATATTGACTGTGATTTTTTCCATTATAGCGATGACCGAAACGATCCGATTTTCTCAACAGATCATCCATTATTTCCTGTTTGATGAGGGCATTAAAATCCTGAGCAGGGTTTACTGAACGGCACTGTAGATGTTGAGAAGAGCTGGCTCCAGAAGAATGGTAAAATTCATGGCGACCCGGTGCAGTGCGGGGGGGATTATCCCATTGTCTGACGGAGGCATGTCTATATCGTCCACGCCCTGAAGTAGGGGCATGGTCTTTCGGTTGGTTGTCACGATTACCTGATCTTGTGTATTTACCACTGATACCAGCAGATCTGCTATCCATAATTATATTTCATTAATTCATGAGAATATGAAAAGCAGACTGCTGTTCTGCTCAGAAGTTCATTTTGCTGAACTGTCTATAAACGCAAATGGCTGGAGAAGAACAACTACTCTGGATTGTTAAATGATTCAGAGCCATGCCCTTGTGGCGTGGTGTTTATCCTGGTTTTTATTTTATCAATATATGGTTTCATTAAACCCGGGTTCCAAAGCTGGTTGACCGGGATTTCAATAACCTCAAATCCTGCTTTTTGCAGCAGCGCGATTTTTAGCAGAGTCGAACCATTCCTGATTTTGAAATCATTACTTACGTAATGAGACGGTCCCTGAATTTCAATAACCATGTTGTGATCTGGCAGTAGCAGGTCAGCGGGAGGCAATGAGTTCAGGCTCTTTTCTTCTTCAATCTGCAAAGAGGGCATGCATGATTGGAGTTGATCGCGGAAGTCGGATTGAGGTTTTGAAATGGTTGTCTGGTAATGGGGGACGATCGGACACGGTCTGCCAAGCCAACTGGCGGCCATGGCAATGATACGCTGATCCTTTTCATTGTCCGGGGATGTATTTTCCAGGCGAGTAAACAGGTCATCCATGTGCTTTTCAAGCACGTTATTTGTAGTGGCATTGGAGACCAGAGACAACCTGGCACAGCATACCATTACGCCCCAGAGAGACATAAATATATCTTGCTGAGAGAGCTGAGGGGTTTCACTGATTTTGTGGACAAGCGATTTGAAGATAGAGGTAACCACGTTCAGCTCAACGAGTTCACCCAGTTTCGCCATGGCCCACAGCAGGTTGGCGATACCCTGTGGTTTAAAGTGAGCTTTCTGTGCTCTCACGTTGGGTAACAGCGCGACCACGGCCGCTTTGCACTCTGGTGTCCACTCTTGCCCGTTGCCCGTTGCCCGCCAGTTTCGCCATGCCCCACAGCAGGTTGGCGATGTGCTGAGGAGTAAATTGGTTTTTCTGTGCGTTCACGTGAGGCAACAGCATGGCCACAGCCTCGTTGAGCGCTGGTGTCTGCTCCAGCCCGTTGTCCACCAGTTTCGCCATGGCCCACAGCAGGTTGGCGATTTCCTGTGGTTTAAAGTTAGCTTTCTGTGCGTTCACCCGGGGCAACAACGCGGCCACGGCCTCGTTGAGCTCTGGTGTCTGCTCCTGGCCGTTGTCCACCAGTTTCGCCATGGCCCACAGCAGGTTGGCGATACCCTGCGGTTTAAAGTTAGCTTTTTGTACGTTCACCTGGCGCAGCAGCACGGCTAAGGCCTCGTTGAGCTCTGGTGTCCGCTTTTGCCCGTTGTCCGACAGTTTCGCCATGGCCCACAACAGGTTGGCAATATTCTGGGTATTAAATTGGTCTTTCTGTGCGTTCACATGGGGCAACAGCGTGGCCACAGCTTCTTTGAGCTCCGGTGTCCACTCCCCGTTGTCCACCAGTTTTGCCATGGCCCACAGCAGGTTGGCGATGCCCAGAGGAATAAATCGGTCTTGCTGTGCATTCACGTGGGGCAGCAGGGCGGCCACGCCCTCTTTGAACTCCGGTGTCTGCTTCTGCCCGTTGTCCACCAGTTTCGCCATGGCCCACAGCAGGTTGGAGATTCCCAGGGCATCAATATCCCTGGCTTTAGGTTTTTGGTTGCACTTGAATATTATTACATCAAGTAGCGTGGACAATAAGGCAGCTTGAGTGAGCTTAACACGCGTATCCACGGGTTTATGAGGGGTAAAAACACCCGCTGAAGTAAATGAATGAAGTGTCGTCGTCAGGCTTCGCCAGTTCCAACTCCGTGTTACTGTAAAATTTTGCAGCAAATGTATCAGCTGGCTTTGCTCGGCCCGATTTAAAGGTCTTTTAGACGTTAACGTGTATTTTTTAATTGAACTGGCATATTGACCGTGATTTCTCCCATCATAGCGATGACCGAAACGACCCGATTTACTCACCAGACCATCCATTATTTCCTGTTTGATGAGTGCATTAAAATCTTGAGCAGGGGTTACTGAACGGTGCAGTAGATGTTGAGAAGGGCATGCGTCAGAAGAACGGTAAAATTTATTACGCCCCGGGTTATTGCGTGGGGTATCATCCCACTGCCTGACCGTGGCATGTCTATATCGTCCACGCCTTGAAGAAGCGGCATGGCCACCCGGTTGGTTATAATAATTATCTGATCTTGCGTATTTACCACTGATACCAGCAGATCTTCTATCCATAATTATATTTCATTAATTCATGAAAATATAAAAAGCAGACTGCTGTCCTGCTCAGAAGTTCATTTTGCTGAGCTGTCTATAAACGCAAGTGGTTGGAGAAGAACAACTACTCTGGATTGTGAAATGATTCAGAGCCATGCGCCTTTGGTTGGGTGTTTATCCTGGTCTTTATTTGATCAATACATCGTTTTATTGAATCCGGGCTGCAAAGCTTGTTAGTCGGGATTTCAATGACCTCAAACCCTGATTTTTGCAGCAGTGCGATTTTAAGCAGAGTTGAACCATTCCGGGTTTTGAAATCGTTACTCACGTAATGAAATGGTCCCTGAATTTCAATCACCATGTTGTGATCTGGCAGTAGCAGGTCAACTGGCGGTAATGAGTTCAGACTCTTTTCTTCTTTAATCTTCAAAGAGGGCATGCATGATTGGAGTTGATTGCGGACGATGGTTTGAGGTTTTGAAATCATTGTCTGGTAATGGGGGGCGTATGGACACGCTCTGCCAAGCCAACTGGCAGCCATGGCAATGATGGTTTGATCCTCTTCATTATCCGGGGATGTATTTTCCAGGCGAGTCAACAGGTCATCCATGTGCTTTTCAAGCACGTTATTTTTATTGGCATTGGAGACCAGATACAACCTGGCACAGCATACCATGACTCCCCAGAGAGACATCGATATATCTTGCCTGGAGAGCGGAGGTTTTTCACTGATTTTGTGGACAAGCGATTCGAATGTAGAGGTAACCACATTCAGCTCAACGAGTTCACCCAGTTTCGCCATGGCCCACAGCAGGTTGGCGATATGCTGGGGAATAAACTGGTCTTTCTGTGCGTTCACGTGGGGCAACAGGGTGGTGACGGCCTCTTTAAGCTCCGGTGTCTGGTCATGCACGTCGTCCACCAGTTTCGCCATGGTCCACAACAGGTTGGCGATCCCCTGGGCATTAAATTGGTCTTTCAATGCGTTCACCTGGGGCAACAGCGCGGTGACGGTCTTTTTGAGCTCTGGTGTCGGCTCTTGCACGTCGTCCATTAATTTCACCATGGCCCACAGCAGGTTGGCGATAGCCTGGTCATTAAATTGGTCTTTCTGTGCGTTCACGAGGGGCAACAGGGCAACCACGGCCTTTTTAAGCGCTGGTGTCTGGTCCTGCCCGTTGTCCACCAGTTTCGCCATGGCCCACAGCAGGTTGGCGATATGCTGAGGAATAAATTGGTCTTTCTGTGTGTTTACGTGGGGCAACAGGGCGACTGCGGCTTCCATGAGACCTGTTGCCTGCTCCTGCCCATTGTCCACCAGTTTCGCCATGGCCCACAGCAGGCTGACAATGCCCTGGGCATTGAATTGATCTTTCTGTGCGTTCACGTTAGGCAACAACGAGGCCACAGCCTCTTTGAGTTCTGGTGTCTGCTCCTGACCGTTGTCCACCAGTTTCGCTATGGACCACAGAAGGTTGGTAATTTCCTGTGGTTTAAAGTTAGCTTTTTGTGCGTTCACGTGGGGTATCTGCGCAGCCACAGCTTCTTTAAGCTCTGGTGTCCACCCCTGCCCGTTGTACACCAGTTTCGCCATGGCCCACAGCAGGTTGGCAATCCCCTGGGCATTAAATTGGTCTTTCAATGCGTTCACAAGGAGCAACAGGGCGACCACGGCCTCTTTTAGCCCTGGTGTCTGCTCCTGCCCATTGTCCACCAGTTTCGCTATGGCCCACAGCAGGTTGGCGATTTCCTGTGGGTTAAAGTTAGCTTTCTGATTGTTCATGTTGGGCAACAGGGCGACCACGGCCTCTTTGAGCCCCGGTGTCTGCTCCTGCCCATTGTCCACCAGTTTCGCTATGGCCCACAGCAGGTTGACGATAGCCTGGGTATTAAATTGGTCTTTCTGTGCGTTCACATGGGGCAACAGCGTGGCCACAGCTTCTTTGAGCTCTGGTGTACACCCCCCGTTGTCCACCAGTTTCGCTAGGGCCCACAGCAGGTTGGCAATATTCTGGGTATTAAATTGGTCTTTCTGTGCGTTCACATGGGGCAACAGCGTGGCCGCAGCCTCTTTGAGCTCTGGTGTACACTCCCCGTTGTCCACCAGTTTCGCCATGGCCCACAGCAGGTTAGCGATAGCCTGAGGAATAAATTGGTCTTTCTGTGCGTTCACTTGGGGCAACAGGGCGGCCACGGCCTCGTTGAGCCCTGGTATCCGCTCCTGGCCGTTGTCCACCAGTTTCGCCATGGCCCACAGCAGGTTGGCGATACCCTGTGGTTTAAAGTTAGCTTTCTGTGCGTTCACGTGGGGCAACAACGCGGCCACGGCCCTTTTTAGCCCTGGTGTTCGCTTCTGCCCGTTGTCCGCCAGTTTCGCCATGGCCCACAGCAGGTTGGCGATATGCTGAGGAATAAATTGGTCTTTCTGTGCGTTCACTTGGAGCAACAGCGCGGTCACGGCCTCGTCGAGCTCGGGTGTCCACTCCTGCCCGTTGTCCACCAGTTTCGCCACGGCCCACAGCAGGCTGGCGATGCCCAGAGGAATAAATCGGTCTTGCTTTGCATTCACGTGGGGCAGCAGGGCGGCCACGCCCTCTTTGATCTCTGGTGTCCGCTCCTGCCCGTTATCCACCAGTTTCGCTATGGCCCACAGCAGGTTGGCGATTACCTGGGCCTCAATATGCCTGGCTTGAGGTTTTTGGTTGCACTTGAATATTATTGCATCAAGTAGCGTGGACAATAAGGCAGCTTGAGTGAGCTTAACACGCTGATTCACGGGTTTATGAGGGGTAAAAACACCCGCTGAAGCCAATGAATGAAGTGTTGTCGTCAGGCTTCGCCAGTTCCAGCTCCGTGTTGCTGTGAAATTTTGCAGCAAACGTATCAGCTGGCTTTGTTCCGCTCGATTTAACGGTCTTTTAGCAGCTGACGTGTATTTTTTAATTGAACTGGCATATTGCCCGTGATTTCTCCCATCATAGCGATGACCGAAACGATCCGATTTTCTCAACAGATCATCCATTATTTCCTGTTTGATGAGGACATTAAAATCCTGAACAGGGTTTACTGAACGGCCCTGTAGATGTTGAGAAGAGCTGGCTCCAGAAGAATGGTAAAATTCATTGCGACCCGGTGCAGTGCGGGGGGGATGATTCCATTGTCTGACTGTGGCATGTCTATATCGTCCTCGCGCTGAAGAAGGGGCATGGCGATTCGGTCGGTTGTAATCATTACCTGATCTTGTGTATTTACCGCTGATACCAGCAGAGCTTCTATCCATAATTATATTTCATTAATTCATGAAAATATAAAAAGCAGACTGCTGTTCTGCTCAGAAGTTCATTTTGCTGAGCTGCCTATAAACGCAAGTGGTTGGAGAAGGACAACTACTCTGGATTGTTAAATGATTCAGAGCCATGCGCCTTTGGTGGGGGGGGTATCCTGGTCTTTATTTGATCAATACATCGTTTTATTGCATCCGGGCTCCAAAGCGTGTTGGTCGGGATTTCAATGACCTCAAATCCTGATTTTTGCAGCAGTGCGATTTTAAGCAGAGTTGAACCATTCCGTGTTTTGAAATCGTTACTCACGTAATGAAATGGTCCCTGAATTTCAATCACCATGTTGTGATCTGGCAGTAGCAGGTCAACTGGCGGTAATGAGTTCAGACTCTTTTCTTCTTTAATCTTCAAAGAGGGCATGCATGATTGGAGTTGATTGCGGACGATGGTTTGAGGTTTTGAAGTCATTGTCTGGTAATGGGGGGCGAATGGACATGCTCTGCCAAGCCAACTGGCGGCCATGGCAATGATGGTTTGATCCTCCTCATTATCCGGGGATGTATTTTCCAGGCGAGTCAACAGGTCATCCATGTGCTTTTCAAGCACGTTATTTTTATTGGCATTGGAGACCAGATACAACCTGGCACAGAATACCATGACTCCCCAGAGAGACATCGATATATCTTGCCTGGAGAGCTGAGGTTTTTCACTGATTTTGTGGACAAGCGATTCGAATGTAGAGGTAACCACATTCAGCTCAACGAGTTCACCCAGTTTCGCCATGGCCCACAACAGGTTGGCGATATGCTGGGGAATAAACTGGTCTTTCTTTGCGTTCACGTGGGGCAACAGGGTGGTGACGGCCTCTTTAAGCTCCGGTGTCTGGTCATGCACGTCGTCCACCAGTTTCGCCATGGTCCACAACAGGTTGGCGATTTCCTGTGCATTAAATTGGTCTTTCAATGCGTTCACCCGGGGCAACAGCGCAGTGACGGTCTTTTTGAGCTCTGGTGTCGATTCTTGCACGTCGTCCATTAATTTCACCATGGCCCACAGCAGGTTGGCGATAGCCTGGGCATTAAATTGGTCTTTCTGTGCGTTCACGAGGGGCAACAGGGCAACCACGGCCTTTTTGAGCGCTGGTGTCTGGTCCTGCCCGTTGTCCACCAGTTTCGCCATGGCCCACAGCAGGCTGGCGATATGCTGAGGAATAAATTGGTCTTTCTGTGTGTTTACGTGGGGCAACAGGGCGACTGCGGCTTCCATGAGACCTGTTGCCTGCTCCTGCCCGTTGTCCACCAGTTTCGCCATGGCCCACAGGAGGTTAACAATGCCCTGGGCATTGAATTGATCTTTCCGTGCGTTCACGTTGGGCAACAACGAGGCCACAGCCTCTCTGAGTTCTGGTGTCTGCTCCTGACCGTTGTCCACCAGTTTCGCTATGGACCACAGAAGGTTGGTAATTTCCTGTGGTTTAAAGTTAGCTTTTTGTCCGTTCACGTGGGGTATCTGCGCAGCCACAGCTTCTTTAAGCTCTGGTGTCCACTCCTGCCCGTTGTCCACCAGTTTCGCCATGGCCCACAGCAGGTTGGCGATCCCCTGGGCATTAAATTGGTCTTTCAATGCGTTCACAAGGAGCAACAGGGCGACCACGGCCTCTTTGAGCCCTGGTGTCTGCTCCTGCCCATTGTCCACCAGTTTCGCCATGGCCCACAGCAGGTTGGCGATTTCCTGTGGGTTAAAGTTAGCTTTCTGAGTGTTCACGTTGGGCAACAACGCGACCACGGCCTCTTTGAGCCCTGGTGTCTGCTCCTGCCCATTGTCCACCAGTTTCGCTATGGCCCACAGCAGGTTGACGATTTCCTGTGGGTTAAAGCAAGCTTTTTGTGTGTTTACGTGGGGCAGCAGCGCAGCCACCGCCTCTTTGAGTTCTGGTGTCTGCTCCTGACCGTTGTCCACCAGTTTCGCCATGGCCCACAGCAGTTTGGCAATATGCTGAGGAATAAATTGGTTTTTCTGTGCGCTCACCTGGGGTAACAGTGTGGCCGCGGCCTCTTTGAGACCCGGTGTCCGATCCAGCCCGTTGTCCACCAGTTTCGCTATGGCCCACAGCAGGTTGGCGATAGCCTGAGGAATAAATTGGTCTTTCTGTACGTTCACGTGGGGCAGCAGCGCGGCTATGGCCTCGTTGAGCTCTGGTGTCTGCTCCTGCCCATTGTCCACCAGTTTCGCTATGGCCCACAGCAGGTTGACGATAGCCTGGGTATTAAATTGGTCTTTCTGTGAGTTCACACGGGGCAACAGCGTGGCCACAGCTTCTTTAAGCTCTGGTGTACACTCCCCGTTGTCCACCAGTTTCGCCATGGCCCACAGCAGGTTGGCAATATTCTGGGTATTAAATTGGTCTTTCTGTGCGTTCATATGGGGCAACAGCGTGGCCGCAGCTTCTTTGAGCTCTGGTGTACACTCCCCGTTGTCTACCAGTTTCGCCATGGCCCACAGCATGTTGGAGATACCCTGCGCTTTAAATTGGTCTTTCTGTGCATTCACGCAGGGCAACAGGGCGGCCACGGCCTCGTTGAGCCCTGGTGTCCGCTCCTGGCCGTTGTCCACCAGTTTCGCCATGGCCCACAGCAGGTTGGCGATGTGCTGAGGATTAAATTGGTCTTTCCGGGCATTAACGCGGGGTAACAGCGCGGCCACCGCCTCGTTGAGCGCTGGTATCTTCTCCTGCCCGTTGTCCACCAGTTTCGCCATGGCCCACAGCAGGTTGGCAATATTCTGGGCATCAAATTGGTCTTTCTGTGCGTTCACATGGGGCAACAGCGCGGCCACAGCTTCTTTGAGCTCCGGTGTCCACTCCCCGTTGTCCACCAGTTTTGCCATGGCCCACAGCAGGCTGACGATGCCCAGAGGAATAAATTGGTCTTGCTGTGCATTCACGTGGGGCAACAGGGCGGCCACGGCTTCTTTGAACTCTGGTGTCTGCTTCTGCCCATTGTCCACCAGTTTCGCCATGGCCCACAGCAGGTTGGAGGTTCCCAGGGCATCAATATCCCTGGCTTGAGGTTTTTGGTTGCACTTGAATATTATTGCATCAAGTAGCGTGGACAATAAGGCAGCTTGAGTGAGCTTAACACGCTGATTCACGGGTTTATGAGGGGTAAAAACACCCGCTGAAGTCAATGAATGAAATGTTGTCGTCAGGCTTCGCCAGTTCCAGCTCCGCGTTGCTGTGAAATTTTGCAGCAAACCTATCAGCTGGCTTTGTTCCGCTCGATTTAACGGTCTTTTAGCAGCTGACGTGTATTTTTTAATTGAACTGGCATATTGCCCGTGATTTCTCCCATCATAGCGATGACCGAAACGATCCGATTTTCTCAACAGATCATCCATTATTTCCTGTTTGATGAGGACATTAAAATCCTGAACAGGGTTTACTGAACGGCCCTGTAGATGTTGAGAAGAGCTGGCTCCAGAAGAATGGTAAAATTCATTGCGACCCGGTGCAGTGCGGGGGGGATGATTCCATTGTCTGACTGTGGCATGTCTATATCGTCCACGCGCTGAAGAAGGGGCATGGCCATTCGGTCGGTTGTAATCATTACCTGATCTTGTGTATTTACCACTGATATCAGCAGAGCTTCTATCCATAATTATATTTCATTAATTCATGAAAATATAAAAAGCAGACTGCTGTTCTGCTCAGAAGTTCATTTTGCTGAGCTGTCTATAAACGCAAGTGGTTGGAGAAGAACAACTACTCTGGATTGTGAAAACGCAAGATGTTTACCCTGGCCTTTATTTGATCAATAAATGGTTTCCTTAAATCCTGGTTACAAAGCTGGTTAGCTGGAATTTCAATGACCTCAAACCCTGCTTTTTGCAGCAGCGCGATTTTCAGCAGCGTCGAACCATTCCGGGTTTTGAAATCACCATTCACGTAATGAGACGACCCCTGAACTTCAATCACCATGTTGTGATCTGGCAGTAGCAGGTCAACCGGAGGTAATGAGTTCAGACTCTTTTCTTCTTCAATCTTCAAAGAGGGCAAGCATGATTTGAGGTGATTGCGGACGACAGTTTGAAGTTTTGAAGTCATTGTCTGGTAATGGGGGGCGAACGGACACGCTCTGCCAAGCCAACTGGCGGCCATGGCAATGATGGTTTGATCCTCTTCATTATCCGGGGATGTATTTTCCAGGCGAGTAAACAGGTCATCCATGTGCTTTTCAAGCACGTTATTTTTATTGGCATTGGAGACCAGAGACAACCTGGCACAGCACACCATTATACCCCAGAGGGACATAAATATGTCTTGCTGAGAGAGCTGAGGGTTTTCACTGATTTTGTGGACAAGCGATTTGAAGATAGAGGTGACCACCTTCAGCTCAACGAGCTCACCCAGTTTCGCCATGGCCCACAGCAGGTTGGCGATACCCTGTGGTTTAAAGTTAGCTTTCTGTGCGTTCACGAGGGGTAACAGCACGGCCACGGCTGTTTTCAACTCTGGTGTCCACTCTTGCCCGTTGTCCACCAGTTTCGCCATGGCCCACAGCAGGTTGGCGATGTGCTGAGGAATAAATTGGTCTTTCTGTGCGTTCACGTGAGGCAATAGCGTGGCCACAGCCTCGTTGAGCGCTGGTGTCTTTTCATGCCCGTTGTCCATCAGTTTCGCCATGGCCCAAAGCAGGTTGGCGATGTGCTGAGGAATAAATTGGTCTTTCTGTGCGTTCACGTGGCGCAACAGTGCGGCCACAGCTTCTTTGAGCTTTGGTGTCCACTCCCCGTTGTCCACCAGTTTTGCCATGGCCCACAGCAGGTTGGCGATGTGCTGAGGATTAAATTGGTCTTTCCGGGCATTAACGCGGGGCAACAGCGCGTCCACCGCCTCGTTGAGCGCTGGTATCTTCTCCTGCCCGTTGTCCACCAGTTTCGCCATAGCCCACAGCAGGTTGGCGATATGCTGAGGAATAAATTGGTCTTTCTGTGTATTCACGTGGGGCAATAGCGCGACCACCGCCTCTTTGAGTTCTGGTGTCTGCTCCAGCCCGTTGTCCACCAGTTTCGCCATGGCCCACAGCAGGTTGGCAATGCCCTGGGCATTAAGTCGGTTTTTCTGTGCGTTCACGAGGGGCAGAAGGGCGGCCACGGCCTCTTTGAGCCCTGGTGTCCGCTCCAGCCGGTTGTCCACCAGTTTCGCTATGGCCCAGAGCAGGTTGACAATGCCCTGGGCTTTAAATTGGTCTTTTGCGTTCACGTGGTGCAAAAGTGCAGCCACGGCCTCGTTGAACGCAGGGGTCGACTCCTGACCGTTGTCTATCAGTTTCGCCATGGCCCACAGCAGGTTGGCAATGCCCTGGGCATTAAGTTGGTTTTTCTGTGCGTCCACAAGGGGCAACAGGGCGGCCACGGCCTCGTTGAGCCCTGGTGTCCGCTCCAGCCCGTTGTCCGCCAGTTTCGCCATGGCCCACAGCAGGTTGGCAATGCCCTGGGCCTTAAATTGGTCTTTCTGTACGTTCACGTGGGGCAACAGCACGACAACGGCCTCGTTGAACTCTGATGTCCGCTCCAGCCCGTTGGCCACCAGTTTTGCCATGGCCCAAAGCAGGTTGGCGATACCCCGGGCATCAATATTCCTGGCTTCAGTTTTTTGGCTGCAGTTAAATATTATTGCATCCAGTAGTGTTGACAATAAGTGAGCTTGAGTAAGCTTAACACGCTCATCCATGGATTTATGGGGGGCAAAAACACCCGCTGATGTAAATGAATGAAGTGTCGTCGTCAGGCTTCGCCAGTTCCAGCTCCGCGTTGCTGTGAAATTTTGCAGGAAACGCATCAGCTGGCTTTGTTCAGCTCGATTTAGCGGTCTTTTAGCAGTTGACGTGTATTTTTTAATTGAACTGGCATATCGACTGTGATCTCTCCCATCATAGCGATGACCGAAATGATCCGATTTACTCACCAGGCCATCCATTATTTCCTGTTTAACGAGGGCATTAAAATCCTGAGCAGGGTTTACTGAACGGCACTGTAGATGTTGAGAAGAGCTTGCTCCAGAAGAATGGTAAAATTCATTGCGACCCGGTGCAGTGCGGGGGGGATTATCCCATTGTTTGACTGTGGCATGTCTATATCGCCCACGCCTTGAAAAAGCAGCATGGTCATCCGGTCGGTTATTATCTGATCTTGTGTATTTACCACTGATACCAGCAGATCTGCTATCCATAATTATATTTCATTAATTCATGAGAATATAAAAAGCAGACTGCTGTTCTGTTCAGAAGTTCATTTTGCTGAACTGTCTATAAACGCAAATGGTTGGAGAAGAACAACTACTCTGGATTGTGAAATGATTCAGAGCCATGCCCCTTTGGTGGAGTGTTTATCCTGGCCTTTATTTGATTAATCCATCGTATTATGGAATCCCGGTTCCAAAGCTGGTTAATCGGGATTTCAATAACCTCAAATCCTGATTTTTGCAGCAGTGCAATTTTAAGCAGAGTTGAACCATTCCGGGTTTTGAAATCGCCATTCACGTAATGAAATGGTCCCTGAATTTCAATCACTATGTTGTGATCTGGCAGTGACAGGTCAACCGGGGGTAATGAGTTCAAACTCTTTTCTTTTTCAATCTTCAAAGAGGGAATGCATGATTGGAGTTGGTCGCAGAAGTCGGTTTGAGGTTTTGAAATGGTTGTCTGGTAAGGGGGGACGATCGGACACGGTCTGCCAAGCCAACTGGCGGCCATGGCAATGACGCGCTGATCCTTTTCATTGTTCGGCGGTGTATTTTCCAGGCGAGTAAACAGGTCATCCATGTGCTTTTCAAGCACGGTACTGTTATTGGCATTGGAGACCATAGACAACCTGGCACAGCATACCATTACGCCCCAGAGAGACATAAATATATCTTGCTGAGAGGGCTGAGGGTTTTCACTGATTTTGTGGACAAGCGATTTGAAGATAGAGGTAGCCACGTTCAGCTCAACGAGTTCACCCAGTTTCGCCATGGCCCACAGCAGGTTGGAGATAGCCTGAGGAATAAATTGGTCTTTCAGTGCGTTCACGTGGGGCAACAGCGCGGCCACGGGCGCTTTGAACTCTGGAGTCCACTCCTGCCCGTTGTCCAGCAGTTTCGCCATGGCCCACAGCAGGTTGACGATGTGCTGAGGATTAAATTGGTCTTTCTGTGCGTTCACGTGAGGCAACAGCGTGGCAACAGCCTCGTTGAGCGCTGGTGTCCGTTCATGCCCGTTGTCCATCAGTTTCGCTATGGCCCACAGCAGGTTGGCGATATGTTGAGGAATAAATTGGTCTTTCAGTGCGTTCACCCGGGGCAACAGCGCGGCCACAGCTTCTTTGAACTCTGGTGTCGACTCCCTGTTGTTCACCAGTTTTGCCATGGCCCACAGCAGGTTGGCGATGTGCTGAGGAATGAATTGGTCTTTCCGGGCATTCACCAGGGGCAACAGGGCGGCCACCGCCTCGTTGTGGGCTGGTATCTTCTCCTGCCCGTTGTCCACCAGTTTCGCCATGGCCCACAGCAGGTTGGCGATTTCCTGTGGGTTAAAGTCAGCTTTCTTTGCGTTCACGTGGGGCAACAGCGCGGCCACGGTCTTTTTGATTTCAGGTGTCTGCTCCTGCCCGTTGTCCACCAGTTTCGCCAGGGCCCACAGCTGGTTGGCGATATTCTGAGGAATCAATTGGTCTTTCTGTGCATTCACGACGCGGGGCAACAGCGCGGCCACGGTCTTTTTGATGTCGGGTGTCTGCTCCTGCCCGTTGTCCACCAGTTTCGCCAGGGTCCATAGCAGGTTGGTGATCCCCTGGGCATTAAATTGGTCTCTTTGTACGTTCACGTGGGGCAACAACGCGAACAGAGCCGCTTTGAACTCTGGTGTCCGTTCTTGCCCGTTGTCCACCAGTTTTGCCATGGCCCAGAACAAGTTGGCGATCCCCCGGGCATTAAATTGGTCTTTCCGTGCGTTCACGCGGGATAACAGCGCGGCGACGGTCTTTTTGATTTCAGGTGTCTGTTCCTGCCCGTTGTCCACCAGTTTCGCCATAGCCCATAGCAGGTTGGTGATTTCCTGTGATTTAAAGTTAGCTTTTTGTGCGTTCACGGGGGGTAACAATGCGGCCACGACCGCCTTGATTTCGGGTGTCTGCTTCTGCCCGTGGACTACCAGTTTGGCTATGGCCCAAAGCAGGTTGGTGAGACCCTGTGGGTTAAATCTGGTGTTCTGTGCGTTCACCTGTGGCAACAGTGCGGCGATGGCCTCTTTAAACTCTGGTGTTCGCTCCTGGCCATTGTCCACCAGTTTCGCCATGGCCCATAGCAGGTTGGCGGTTTCCTGTGGTTTAAAGTCAGCTTTCTGTACGTTCACCTGTGGCAACAGCGCGACCAGGGCCTCGTTGAGCTCTGGTGTTTGCTCCTGGCCATTGTCCACCAGTTTCGCCATGGCCCACAGCAGGTTGGTGATTTCCTGTGGTTTAAAGTTAGCTTTCTGTGCGTTCATGTGAGGCAACAGCGCGGCTAAGGCTTCGTTGAGCTCTGGTGTTCGCTTCTGGCCATTGTCCACCAGTTTCGCCATGGCCCACAGCAAGTTGGCGATTTCCTGTGGTTTAAAGTTGGTTTTCTGTGTGTTTACGTGGGGCCATAGAGCGGCCACGGCCTCTTTTAGCCCTGGTGTACACTCCTGCCCGTTGCCTGCCAGTTTCGCCAGGGCCCACAGCAGGTTGGCGATTCCCCGGGCATCAATATCTCTGGCTTCAGGTTTTTGGTTGCACTTGAATATGATTGCATCAAGTAGCGTCGACAGTAAGGCAGCTTGAGTACGCTTAACACGCTCCTCCATGGTGTTATGCGGGGTAAATACACCCGCTGAAATAAATGAATGGAGTGTTGTCGTCAGACTTCGCCAATTCCAGCTCCGTGTTACGGAAAAATTTTGCAGTAAACGTATCAGCTGACTTTGCTCGGCTCGATTTAATGGTCTTTTAGCAGCTGACGTGTAATTTTTAATTGAACTGGCATATAGACCATGATGTTTCCCATCATAGCGATAACCGAACCGATCAGATTGACTTGCCAGACCAGCCACTATTTCCTGTTGGATGAGGGCACTGAAATCTTGAGCAGGGTATACTGAACGGCAAAGCAGATACTGAGAAGAGGGTACGCCAAAAGAATGGGAAAACTCATTACGCCCGGGGATAGAGCGGGAGTGATTATCCCGCTGTCTGACTGTGGCATGTTTATAATGTCCACGCCCTGAAGAAGGGGCATGGTCATTCGGTTGGTTGTAATGATTACCTGATCTTGTGTATTGACCACTGATACCAGCAGAACTTCTATCCATAATTTTATTTCATTAATTCATGAAAATATAAAAAGCAGACTGCGGTTCTGCTCAGAAGTTCATTTTTGTGAAATGTCTATAAAACCAGGTGTTTGGGGATACACATCGACTCCTGGTGTCACCCATCCGTTATTTGCAAATCATCCGGGGCGAAATTCATGAACAACATGTGTTCAACGCTGGCACGCCATCCCTTGAATGTGACAACGGTTTTTGAGTCATGATGGAAGGGGGGGATTACTGGCATTTTTTCTTCTTTTTTTTGCTTTTTGGTCTGCGTGGTTGCTGTTCTGCAGTTTCTTCGGCGGTGAAGTAACCTTGTTCTTCCCACCCTTCATCGGCAGTAAAGTATTCCCCATCTGTATCCCCGCTGGTAAATGATTCAGAGTCATGCCCCTGTGGCGGGATGTTTACCCTGGTCTTTACTTGATCAATACACAGTTTCATTAAGTCCCGGTTACAAATCTGTTTAAACGGGACTTCAATGACCTCAAATCCTGCTTTTTGCAATAGTGCGATTTTAAGCAGGGTCGAACCATTCCTGGTGTTGAAATCACCATTTACGTAATGAAACGGTCCCTGGATTTCAATCACAATGTTGTGATCTGGCAGTAGCAGGTCGACTGGAGGTAATGAGTTCAGACTCTTTTCTTCTTCAATCTGCAAAGAAGGAATGCATGATTGGAGTTGATTACGGAAGTTGGACTGATGTTTTGACATGATTGTCGGGTAACAGGGAGTGACCGGATAGGCTCTGCCAAGCCAACTGGCGGCCATGGCAATGATGGATTGATCCTCTTGATTGTCTGGGCAGGTATTTTCCAGCCGGGTAAACAGGTCATCCATGTGTTTTTCAAGCACGTTATTTTTATTGGCATTGGAGACCAGAGACAACCTGGCACAGCATACCATGACTCCCCAGAGAGACATAAATATCGTTTGTTGACAGAGCTGAGGATTTTCACTGATTCGGTAGACCAGCGATTCGAACGTAGAGATAACCTCGTTCAGCTCAACAAGCTCACCCATTTTTGCTATGCACCACAGCAGGTTGGCGATATGCTGAGGAATAAACTGGTCTTTCTGTGCGTTCACGCAGGGCAAAAGTGCAGCCACAGCCTCGTTGAGTTCCGGAACCCGCTCCTGGCCGCTGTCCATCAGTTTCGCCATGGCCCACAGGAGGTTGGTGATCCCCTGGGCATTAAATTGGTCTTTATGTGCGTTCATGTGGGGCAACAGTTCGGCCAGGGCTTTTTTGAACCTTGGTGTCAGCTCCTGGCCGTTGTCCACCAGTTTCGCCATGGCCCACAGGAGGTTGACGATTTCCTGTGGTTTAAAGTTACCTTGATATGCGTTCACGTGAGTCAACAGCGTGGCCACAGCAGCTTTGAGAT
This sequence comes from Thalassotalea sp. G20_0, assembly GCF_017744175.1. Classification (NCBI taxonomy): domain Bacteria; kingdom Pseudomonadati; phylum Pseudomonadota; class Gammaproteobacteria; order Alteromonadales; family Colwelliaceae; genus Thalassotalea; species Thalassotalea sp. G20_0. The sequence goes on from NZ_JAGHQV010000036.1 coordinate 22,099, forward strand.
CTGGTGTCCACTCCCCTTTGTCCACCAGTTTCGCAATAGCCCATAGCAGGTTGGCGATCTGCTGAGGAGTAAATTGCTCTTTCTGTGTCTTCACGTTGGGCAACAGCGCGGCCACGGCCTCTTTGAGCATTGGTGTCCGCTCCAGCCCGTTGTCCACCAGTTTCGCCATGGCCCACAGCAGGTTGGCGATATGCTGAGGAGTAAATTGGTCTCTCTGTGTGCTCATGTGGGTCAACAGTGTGGCCACAGCATCGTTGAGCTCTGGTGTCCGCTCCTCCCCGTTGTCCACCAGTTTCGCCATGGCCCACAGCAGGTTGGCGATACCCTGGGCCTTAAATTGGTCTTTCTGTGCATTCACACAGGGCAACAGCCCGGTTATGGCTTCGTTGAGATCTGGTGTCTGCTCAAAGCCGTTGTCCACCAGTTTTGCCATGGCCCACAGCAGGTTGGCTATTTCCTGTGGGTTAAAGTTAGCTGTCTGTACACTCATTTGGGGTAACAGGGCAACCACCGCTTCTTTGAGCCCACGTGTTTGCTCTTGCCCGTTCTCCACCAGTTTCGCCATGGCCCAGAACAGGTTGGCGATGCCCTGGGCACTGAATTGGTCTTTCTGTGCGTTCACGAGGCTCAACAGCACAGCCACAGCTTCTCTGAGCCCTGGTGTCCGTTCCTGCCCGTTGTCCACAAGTTTCGCCATGGCCCACAGCAGGTTGGTGATACCCTGGGCCTTAAATTGGTCTTTTTTTGCGTGCACGCAGGGCAACAGCGTGGCCACGGCCTGTTTGAGCCCGGGGGGCTGCTCAAAGCCGTTGTCCACCAGCTTCGCCATGACCCACAGCAGGTTGGCGATATTCTGAGGAATAAACTGGTCTTTTTTTGCCTTCACGTAGGGTAACATCACGGCCACAGCCGCGATCAGGTCTGGTGCCTGCTGCTGGCTGCTGTCCACCAGTTTCCCCATGGCCCAGAGCAGGTTGGCGATCCCCTGGGCACTAAATTGGTCTTTCTTTGCATTCACATGGGGCAACAGTGCGGCCACGGTCTTTTTGAGCTCTTGTGTCTGCTTCTGCCCGTTGTCCACCAGTTTCGCCATGGCCCACAGCAGGTTGGCGATTTCCTGTGGGGTAAAGTGAGCCTTCTGTGTGTTCACGCGGGGCATCAGCGCGGCTACGGCCCGGTAGAGCCCTGGTGTTCGCGCCTGCCCGCTGTCCGCCAGTTTCGCCATGGCCCACAGCAGGTTGGCGGTTTCCTGTGGGTTAAAGCGAGTTTTCTCTCCGCTCACATGGGGTACCAGCGCGGCCACAGCCTTTTTGAACGCTGGTGTCCGCTCCAGCCCGTTGTCCACCAGTTTCGCCATGGCCCACAGCAGGTTGGTGATACCCTGACCCTGGTGACTAAATTGGTCTTTCTTTGCGTTCACTTGGTGCAAAAGCAGGGTCAGGGCCTCTTTGAGTTCTGGTGTCCGCTCCTGCCCGTTGTTCACCAGTTTCGCCATTGCCCACAGCAGGTTGACGATTTCCTGTGGGTTAAATTGAGTTTTCAGTGGTTTCACTTGGGGCAACAGCGTGGCCACAGTTTCTTTGAGCTTTGGTGCTAACTCCCCGTTGTCTACCAGTTTCGCCATGGCCCACAACAGGTTGGCGATACCCTGGGTATTAAATTGGTCTTTCTGTGCGTTCACATGGGGCAGAAGTACGGCCAGGGCCTCTTTGAGTTCTGGTGTCCGCTCCTGCCCGTTGCTTACCAGTTTCGCCATGGCCCACAGCAGGCTGGCGATTTCCTGTGGATCAAAGTTAGCTTTCTGTGCGTTTACCTGGGGCCACAGCGCGGGCACAGCTTCTTTGAGCTGGGGTGTCCACTCCCAGTTGTTCACCAGTTTCGCCATGGCCCACAGCAGGTTGGCGATTCCCTGGGCATTAAATTGGTCTTTGTTTGCGTTTACGCGGGGCAACAGCACGGCCACAGCCTCTTTGAGCTCTGGTGTCAGCTCCTGCCCTCTGTCCACCAGTTTCGCTATGGCCCACAGCAGATTGGTTATGCCCTGGGGATCAATATTCCTCCTCGCTTCAGTTTTGTGGTTGCAGTTAAATATTATTGCATCAAGTAGCGTTGACAATAAGGCAGCTTGTGTACGTGTAACACGCTCATCCATGGGGTTATGAGGGGTAAAAACACCCGCTGAAGTCAATGAATGAAGTGTTGTCGTCAGGCTTCGCCAATTCCAGCTCCGTGTTGCGGTAAAATTTTGCAGTAAACGTATCAGCTTGACTTGCTCAGCTCGATTTAGAGGTCTTTTAGAAGCTGACGTATATTTTTTAATTGAACTGGCATATTGTCCGTGATATCTCCCATCATAGTGATAACCCATGTGATCCGATTTTCTCACCAGGCTTTCCATTACCTCCTGTTTGATAAGGGCATTATAATCCTGGGCAGGGTTTACTGAACGGCGCTGTAGATCTGGAGAAGAGCTTGCGGCCGAAGAATGGTGAAATTTGTTGACCTCCGGAGTATTGCGGAGGGAATTATCCCACTTTCTGACTGTGCCATGTCTGTATCGCCCACCCATTGAAGAAGCGACACGGTCATCCTGTTGGTTGTAATCATTACCTGATTTTGCGTATTTATCACTGATACCAGCAGAGCTTCTATCCATAATGATATTTCATTAATTCATGAAAATATAAAAGGCAGACTGTTATTCTGTTCAGAAGTTCATTTTACTGAAATCTTGATAAAACCAGGTATTTGGGGATACACATCGACTCCTGATGTTACCCATCCGTTATTGAAAATCATCCGGGGCGAGATTCATGAACAACATGTGTTCTGACACTCATTCCCTTGAATGTGAAAACGGTTCTTGAGTCATGATGGAAGGGGGGAGATTACTGGCTTTTTTTTTCTCTTCCCTGTTCTACTTTTTGGTTTGCCTGGTTGCTCTGCTCTATGTTCTTCGGCGGTTAAGTAACCGTGATCTTGCCATCCTGCATCGGCAGCAAAGTATGCCTCATCTGTCCCTGTGCGTGTAAATGATTCAGAGCCATGCCCCTGTGGCGGGGTGTTCACCCTGGTCTTTATTTGATGAATACATCGTTTGATTAAATCCCGGTTCAAAAGCTGGTTAACCGGGATTTCAATAACCTCAAATCCTGCTTTTTGCAGCAGTGCAATTTTAAGCAGAGTCGAACCATTCCGGGTTTTGAAATCGTTACTCACGTAATGAAAGGGTCCCTGAATTTCAATCACAATGTTGAGATCTGGCAGTAACAGGTCAACCGGAGGTAATGAGTTCAGACTCTTTTCTTCTTCTATCTTCAAAGAGGGAAAGCATGATTGGAGTTGATCGCGAAAGTCAGATTGAAGTTTTGACCTGGTAGTCTGGTAATGAGGGACGACCGGACACGGTCTGCCAAGCCAACTTGAGGCCATGGCAATGATGCGTTGATCTTCTTCATTGTCCGGGCATGCATTCTCCAGGCGAGTAAAGAGATCATCCATGTGCATTTCAAGTACGTTATTTTTATTGGCGTTGGAGAGCAGAGACAACCTGGCACAGCATACCATTACTCCCCAGAGCGACATCAATATATCTTGCCCGGAGAGTAGAGGGTTTTCATGGGTTCTGTAGACAAGAGATTCGAACATAGAGGTAACCACGTTCAACTCAACGAACTCACCCAGTTTCGCTATGGCCCACAGCAGGCTGGCAATATCCACTGGTTTAAAGTTGGCATTCTGTGCGTTTACGTTGGATAACAGCGCGTTGACAGCTTCATTGAGCCCAGGTGTTTGCTCTTGCCCGTTGTCCACCAGTTTTGCAATGGCCCAAAACAGGTTGGCAATTTCCTGGGCATTAAATTTGTTTTTCTGTGTGTTCACTTGGGGCAACAGCGCTGCCACGGCCCCTTTCAGTTCTGCTGTCCGCACCAGCCCCTTGTTCACCATCTTCACTATGGCCCACAGCAGATTGGCGATTTCCTGTGGCTTAAAGTTAGCTTTCTGTGCGTTCACGTGGGGCAACATGCTAACCACGGCCTTGTTGAGCCCTGGTAACTGCTCCTGCCCGTTGTCCACCAGTTTCGCCATGGCCCAGAACAGGTTGGCAATAGCCTGGGCATTAAATTGGTCTTTATATGCATTCACGTGGGGTAACAGTGCGGTGACAGCTTCTTTGAGACCTGGCGTCGGATCCAGCCCGTTGTCCACCAGTTTCGCCGTGCCCCACAGCAGGTTGGCGATACCTTTTGGCTTAAAGTTTGCAGTCTGTGTGTTTACGCAATGCAACAGCGCGGCTACGGCCGCTTTGAGCTCCGGTGTCTGCTCCTGCCCGTTGTCCACCAGTTTCGCCATGGCCCACAGCATGTTGGCAATATCCCGTGGTTTGTAAGCTTTCTGTGGGTTCACGCTGGGCAACAGCGCGGCTACCGCCTTTTTGAGCTCTGGTGTCCGTTTCTGCCCATTGTCCACCAGTTTTGCCATGGCCCATAGCAGGTTGGCGATTTCCTGTGGTTTAAAGTTAGCTTTCTGTATGTTCACGTGGGGCAACAGCGCGGCCACGGCTTCGTTGAGTTCTGGTGTTTGCTGCTGGTCAAGGTCCACCAGTTTCGCCATGGCCCACAGCAGGTTGGCGATTTCCTGTGAGTTAAAGTCAGCTTTCTGTGCGTTCATGTGAGGTAACAGCGCGGCTAAGGCCTCGTTGAACTCTGGTGTTCGCTCCTGGCCATTGTCCACCAGTTTTGCCATGGCCCACAGCAGGTTGGCGATTTCCTGTGGGTTAAAGTTAGCTTTCTGTGCGTTCATGTGGGGCAACAGAGCGGCCACGGCCCCGTTGAGTTCTGGTGTCCGCTCCAGTCCGCTGTCCACCAGTTTTGCCATGGCCCACAGCAGGTTGGCGATACCCTGGCTCTTAAATCGGTCTTTCAGTGCATTCACGCGGGGCAACAAGGCGGCCATGGCCCCATTGAGTTCTGGTGTCTGCGCCTGCACGTTGTTCACCAGTTTTGCCATGGCCCACAGCAGGTTGGCGATATGCTGAGGAATAAACTGGTCTTTCTGTGCGTTCATGTGGGGCAATAGCGCGGCAATGGCCTCTTTGAGTTCTGGTGTCCGCTCCTGCCCGTTGTCCACCAGTTTCGCCATGGCCCACAGCAGGTTGGCGATGCCCCGGGCATCAATATCCCTGGCTTCAGGTTTTTGGTTGCACTTGAATATTAATGCATCAAGTAGCGTTGACAATAAGACTGCTTGAGTAAGCTGAACCAGCTGATCCATGGGTTTATGAAGGGTAAAAACACCCGCTGAGGTAAATGAATGAAGTGTTGTTGTCAGACTTAGCCAATTCCAGCTCCGCGTTGCTGTAAAATTTTGCAGCACACATATCAGCTGGCGTTGTTCCGCTCGATTTAACGGTCTTTTAGCAGCCGACGTGTATTTTTTAATGGAACTGGCGTATTGGCCATGATGCCTGCCATCATAGCGATGACCGAGCCGATCAGATTTACTCACCAGGCCATCTATTATTTCCTGTTTGATGAGGGGATTAAAATCTTGAGCAGGTTTTACCGAACGGTACTGCATATGTTGTGAGGAGCGTACGGCAGAAGATCGGTAAAATTTATCACGCCCCGGGTTAGTGCGGGGGGGATTATCCCATTTTCTGACTGTGGCATGTCTGTATCTCCCACGCCCTGAATAAGCGGCACGGTCATCCGGTTGGTTGTAATTATTACCTGATCCTGCGTATTGACCACCGATACCAGCAGAGCTTCTATGCATAATTATATTTCATTATTTCATGAAAATATAAAAAGTAGACTGCTGTTCTGATCAGAAGTTCATTTTGCTGAAATGTCGATAACACAAACGGTTGGGGATACTCATCTACCCCTGATGCCATGCCATCAATCCGTTATTTTCAAATCATCCGGGGCGAGCTGCATGGGCAACAGGTGTTCAACGCTGGCACTGCCTTGAATGTGAAAACGGTTCTTGAGTCATGATGGAAGGGAGGAGATTACTGGTTTTTTCTCGTCCTTTTTCTCCTTTTTGATTTACCTGTTTGCTCTTCTGAAGGTTCTTTGGCAGTTAAGTAACCGTGCTCTTGCGGTCTTTTATCGGTAGTAACGTATGCCTCTTCTCTGTTAAGTGATACAGAATGATCCTGTGGCGGGATGCCTGTCCTGGTCTTTATTTGATCAATATATGATTTCATTAAATCCTGATTCCAAAGTATGCTAGCCGGGATTTCAATGACTTCAAATCCTGATTTTTTCAGCAGTGCGATTTTCAGCAGAGTCGAACCATTCCTGGTTTTGAAATCAGCACTTGCGTAATGAGAGGGTCCCTGAATTTCAATAACAATGTTGTGATCTGGCAGTAGCAGGTCAACCGGGGGCAATGAGTTCAGACACTTTTCTTCTTCAATCTTTAAAGAGGGAATGCATGATTGGAGTTGATCACGGAAATTGGATTGAGGTATTGAAATGGTTGTCTGGTAATGGGGGATGATCGGACACGTTCTGCCAAGCCAATTTGCGGCCAGGGCAATGACGGATTGATCATCTTCATTGTCGGGGGATGTATTTCCCAGGCGAGTAAACAGGTCATCCATGTGTTTTTCAAGCACATTATTTTTATTGGCAGTGGCGACCAGAGACAACCTGGCGCAGCATACCATGACGCCCCAGAGAGACATCAATATGGTTTGCTGAGAGAGCCGGGGAGTTTCACAGATTCGGAAGACAAGCGATTCGAATGTGGCGGTAAACACGTTCAGCTCAATGAGTTCACCCAGTTTCGCCATGGCCCACAGCAGGTTGGCAATACCCTGAAGGTTAAATTGATCCTTCTGTGCGTTCACGTAAGGCAACAGCGCAGCTACGGACTCGTTGAATTCTGGTGTCTGGCCCTGCTTGCTGTCCACCAGTTTTGCCATGGACCAGAGCAGGTTGGTGATACCCTGAGCATTAAATTGGTCTTTCTGCGCGTTCACGCTGGGCAACAGCAAGGCCACGGCCTCTTTGAGCTCTGGTGCCTGTTCCTGCCCTTTGTCCACCAGTTTCGCCATGGCCCACATCAGGTTGGCGATTTCCTGTGGGTTAAAGTTAGCTTTCTGTGCGTTCATGTGTGGCAACAGCGCGGCCACGGCCTCGTTGAGTTCTGGTGTCTGCTCCTGCCCGTTGTCCACCAGTTTCGCGATGGCCCACAGCAGGTTGGCGATATGTTGAGGAGTCAATTGTTTTTTCTGTGAGTTCATGTGAATCAACAGTGCAGCCACGGTCTCTTTGAGCCTTGGTGTCTGCTCCTGCCCGTTGTCCACCAGTTTTGCCATGGCCCACAGCAGGTTGGCGATATGCTGAGGAATAAGTTGCTCTTTCTGTTCATTCACGTGGGGCAACAGCGCGGCCACGGTCTTTTCGAGTCCTGGTATTCGCCCCTGCCCGTTGTCCACCAGTTTCGCCATGGCCCACAGCAGGTTGGTGATTTCCATTGGTTTAAATTCAGCTTTCTGTGCAATCACGTAAGGCAACAGCACGGCCAGAGCCCCGTTGAGCTCTGTTGTCCTGTCCTGCCCGTTGTCCACCAGTTTCGCGATGGCCCACAGCAGGTTGGCGATACCCTGCGGTTTGAAATCAGCTTTCTGTGCGTTCACGTTGGGCAATAGAGCGGCCTCGGCCTCTTTGAGTTCTGCTGTCTGCTCCAGCCCGTTGTCCACCAGTTTCGCCATGGCCCACATCAGGTTGGTGATATGCTGAGCAATAAACTGGTCTTTCTGTGCTTTTATCCCGGGCAACAGCGCGGCCACAGCCGCGTTGAGCTCTGGTGTCCGCTCATGCCTGTTGTCCACCAGTTTCGCGATGGCCCACAGCAGGGTGGCGATTTGCTGAGTAATAAATTGTTCTTTCTTTGCGTTCACGCGGGGCAGCAATGCGGTCACGACTCCGTTGAGGCTTGGTGTCAGCTCCAGCCCGTTGTCCACCAGTTTTGCCATGGCCCACAGAAGGTTGGCGATACCCTGTGGTTTAAAGTTAGTTTTCTGTGCGTTCACGTGGGGCAATAGCGCCGTTAAGGCCTCGCTGAGATCTGTTGTCTGCTCCAGCCCGTTGTCCACCAGTTTTGCCATGGCCCACAGCAGGTTGGCGATTTCCTGTGTGTTAAAGTTAGCTTTCTGTACGTTCACCCGGGGCAGTAATGCAACCAGAGCCTCTTTGAGCCCTGGTGTTTGCTCCTGCCAGTTGTCCACCAGTTTTGCCATGGCCCAAAGCAGGTTGGTGATATCCTGCGCATTAAATTGGCCTTTCTGTGTGTTCACAAGGGGCAACAGCGCGGCCACGGCTTCTTTGAGCTCTGGTGTTCGCTCCTGCCAGTTGTCCACCAGTTTTGCCATGGTCCACAACAGATTGGCAATGTCCCTTGGTTTAAAGTCAGTTTTCTGTGCGTTTACCCGGGGCAACAACGCGGCCACGGCCTTGTTGAGCTCTGGTGTTCGCTCCAGCCCGTGTTCAACCAGTTTTGTGATGGCCCACAGCAGGTTGGCGATTCCCTGTGGTTTAAAATTCGCTTTCTGTATGTTCACATGTGGCAACAGCGCAGCCACGGCCTCATTGAGCCCCGGAGTCCGCTCATGCCCGTTGACCGCCAGTTTTGCCATAGCCCACAGCAGGTTGGCGATCCCCAGAGCATTAAATTGATCTTTTTGTTCGTTCACGTGGGGCAGCAGCGCGGCCATAGCCTCGTTGAACCCTGGTGTTCGCTCCTGCCTGCTGTCTACCAGTTTCGCCATGGCCCACAGCAGGTTGGTGATTCCCTGGGCATCAATATCCCATGCTGCAGCTTTTCGGTTGCACTTGAATGTTATTGCATCAAGTAGCATTGACAATAAGGCAACCTGAGTGTGCCTGACACGCTCATCCACGGGTTTATGAGGGGTAAAAACACCCGCTGAAGTAAATGAATGAAGTGTTGTTGTCAGGCTTCGCCAACTCCAACGCCGTGTGGCTGTGTAATTTTGCAAAAAACGCAGCAGCTGGCTTTGTTCCCCTCGGGTTAAGGGGCTTTGAGAAGCTAACGTGTATCTTTTAATGGAGTTGGCATATTGACTGTGATTTTTCCCATCGTAACGATAACCGAAATGATCAGATTTACTCATCAAATCATCCATTATTTCCTGTTTGATGAGGGCATTGAAATCTTGAGCAGGGTTTACTGAACGGCACGGCAGGTTTTGGGTAAAATATGGGCCAGAAGAGTGGTAAAATTCATTACGCTCCGGAGTAGTGCGGGGGATATTATCCCTCTTTCTGACGGTGGCATGTCTATATTGTCCACACTTTGAATAAGCGGCATGGTCATCCGGTTGGTTGTAATTATTACCGGATCCTGCGTATTGACCACCGATACCAGCAGAGCTTCTATGCATAGTTATATTTCATTAATTCATGCAAATATAAAAAACAGACTGCTGTTCTGTTCAGAAGTTCATTTTGCTGAAATGTCGATAAAACCACACGGTTGGGGATACTCATCTACTCCTGATGCCACCAATCCGTTATTTTCAAATCATCCGGGACGAGATGCATGGGCAGCATGTGTTCAACGCTGGCACTGCCTTGAATGTGAAAACGGTTCTTGAGTCATGATGGAAGGGAGGAGATTACTGGTTTTTTTCTCGTCCTTTTTCTCCTTTTTGGTTTACCTGTTTGCTCTTCTGAAGGTTCTTTGGCGGTTAAGTAACCGTGGTCTTGCGGTCTTTTATCGGTAGTAACGTATGCCTCTTCTCTGTTAAGTGATACAGAATGACCCTGTGGCGGGATGCCTTGCCCTGGTCTTTATTCGGTCAATATATAATTTCATTGAATCCTGATTCCGAAGCATGTTGGCCGGGATTTCAATGACTTCAAATCCTGATTTCTTCAGCAGTGCGATTTTCAGCAGAGTCGAACCATTCCTGGTTTTGAAATCAGCACTTGCGTAATGAGATGGTCCCTGAATTTCAATCACCATGTTGTGATCTGGCAGTAGCAGGTCAACCGGAGGCAATAAGTTCAGACACTTTTCTTCTTCAATCTTTAAAGAGGGAATGCATGATTGGAGTTGATCACGGAAATTGGATTGAGGTATTGAAATGGTTGTCTGGTAATGGGGGATGACCGGACACGTTCTGCCAAGCCAGCTTGCGGCCATGGCAATGATGGATTGATCATCTTCATTGTCGGGGGATGTGTTTCCCAGCCGAGTAAACAGCTCATCCATGTGTTTTTCAAGCACATTATTTTTATTGGCAGTGGCGACCAGAGACAACCTGGCGCAGCATACCATGACGCCCCAGAGAGACATCAATAGGGTTTGCTGAGAGAGCCGGGGGAGTTCACGGATTTGGTAGACAAGCGATTCGAACGTGGCGGTAAACACGTTCAGCTCAATGAGTTCACCCAGTTTTGCCATGGCCCACAGCAGGTTGGCGATACCCTGAGGATTAAATTGATCCTTCAGTGCGTTCACGCGGGGCAACAGCGCAGCCACGGCCTCGTTGAACTCTGGTGTCTGGTCCTGTCTGGTGTCCACCAGTTTTGCCATGGCCCAGAGCAGGTTGGTAATACCCTGAGTATTAAATTGGCCTTTCTGCGCCTTCACATGAGGCAACAGCACGGCCACAGCCTGGTTAAACTCCGGTGTTTGCTCCAGCCCGTTGTCCACCAGTTTCGCCATGGCCCACAGCAGGTTGGTGATATGCTGGGGAGTTAATTGGTCTTTCTGTGCGTTTACCATGGGCAACAGCACGGCCACAGCCTTGAAGAGCCGTGATGTTTGCTCCAGCCCGTTGTCCACCAGTTTCGCCATGGCCCACAGCAGGCTGGCGATATGTTTGGGAATAAATTGTTTTTCCTGTGGGTTCACGTGAATCAACAGTGCCGCCACGGCCTGGGTGAGCTCTGGTGTCCGGTCCTGTCCGTTGTCCACCAGTTTTGCCATGGACCACAGCAGGTTGGCAATATCCTGTGCATTAAATTGGCTTTTCTGAGCGTTCACATAAGGCAACAACGCGGCCACGGTCCTTTCGAGTGCTGTTGTTCGCTCCTGTTTGTTGTCCACCAGTTTCGCCATGGCCCACAGCAGGTTGGCGATTTCCTTTGGTTTAAATTCAGCTTTCTGTGCCATCACGTGAGGCAACAGCGCGGCCAGAGCGCCGTTGAGCTCTGGCGTCCTTTCCTGCCCGTGGTCCACCAGTTTTGCCGTGGCCCACAGCAGGTTGGCGAGACCCTGTGGTTCAAAATCAGCTTTCTGTGCCTTCACCTTGGGCAATAGCGCGGCCACGCCCTCTTTAAGTTCTGCTGTCTGCTCCAGCCCGTTGTCCACCAGTTTTGCCATGGCCCACATCAGGTTGGTGATCTGCTGGGCCATAAACTGGTCTTTTTGTCCGTTCACATGGGGCAACAGCGTGGCCACAGCCTCGTTGAGTTCTGGTGTCCATTCCTGGCTGTTGTCCACCAGTTTCGCGATGGCCCACAGCAGGTTGGCGATTTGCTGAGGAATAAATGGTTCTTTCTGTGCGTTCACGCGAAGTAGCAACGCGGTCATGGCCTCTTTGAGTTCTGCTGTCTGATCCAGCCCGTTGTCCACCAGTTTTGCCATGGCCCACAGCAGGTTGGCGATACCCTGAGAATTAAATTGGTCCTTCTGTGCGTTCACGTGGGGCAATAGCACGGCTATGGTCTCGCTGAGATCGGTCGTCTGCTCCAGCCCGGTGTCTACCAGTTTTGCCATGGCCCACAGCAGGTTGACGATACCCTGTGGTTTAAAATTGGTTTTCTGTGCGTTTACGAGGGGCAATAGCACCGCTAAGGCCTCGCTGAGATCTGTTGTCTGCTCCAGCCCGTGGTCCATCAGTTTCGCCATGGCCCAGACAAGGTTGGCGATATCCTGCGCATTAAATAGGCCTTTCTGTGCGTTCACACAGGGCAACAGCGCGGCCACAGCTGCTTTAAGCTCTGGTGTCTGCTCCAGCCCGTTGTCCACCAGTTTCGCCATGGCCCACAGCAGGTTGGCAATTTCCCGTGGTTTAAAGTCAGTTTTTTGTGCGTTTACCTGGGGCAACAACGCAGCCAGGGCTTTGTTGAGCTCTGGTGTTCGCTCCTGTCCGTGTTCAACCAGTTTGGTTATGGCCCACAGCAGGCTGGCGATTCCCTGTGGTTTAAAGTTCGCTTTCTGTAGGTTCACATGTGGCAATAGCGCAGCCACGGCCTCATTGATCCCCGGATTCCGCTCCTGCCCGTTGACCACCAGTTTCGCCATGGCCCACAGCAGGTTGGTGATCCCCTGAGCATTAAATTGATCTTTTTGTGCGTTCACATGGGGCAACAGTGCGGCCATAGCCTTGATGAGCCCTGGTGTTCGCTCCTGCCCGCTGTCTACCAGTTTCGCCATGGCCCACAGCAGATTGGTGATTCCCTGGGCATCAATTTCCCACGCTGCAGCTTTTCGGTTGCACTTGAATACTATTGCATCAAGCAGCGTTGACAATAAGGTGCCCTGAGTGCGCCTGACACGAACATCCACGGGTTTATGAGGGGTAAAAACACCGGCTGAAGTAAATGAATGAAGTGTTGTTGTCAGGCTTCGCCAACTCCAACGCCGTGTGGCTGTATAATCTTGCAAAAAAATCATCAGCTGGCTTTGTTCCGCTCGGGTTAAGGGGCTTTGAGAAGCTAACGTGTATCTCTTAATTGAATTGGCATATTGACTGTGATTTTTCCCATCATAACGATAACCGAAATGATCAGATTTACTCACCAGTTCATCCATTACTTCCTGTTTGATGAGGGCATTGAAATCTTGAGCAGGGTTTATTGAACGGCACGGCAGGTTTTGGGCAAAGTATGGGGCAGAGGAGTGGTAAAATTCATTACGCTCCGGAGTAGTGCGGGGGATATTATCTCTCTTTCTGACGGTGGCATGTCTATACTGTCCTCGCTCTGAATAAGCGGCATGGTTATCCGGTTGGTTGTAATTATTTTCGTATCTACCACTGATGCTAGCAGAGGTTCTATGCATAATTATATTTCATTAATTCATGAGAATATAAAAAGAAGACTGCTGCTCTGTTCAGAAGTTCATTTTGCTGAAATGTCTATAAAACCAGGTGTTTGGGAATACACATTGACTCCTGGTGTCTCCGTTATTTTCAAATCATCCGGGGCAGGACGCATGGGCAACAGGTATTCAACGCTGGCATTCTTCCCCGGGAATGTGCAAATGGTTCTTGAGTCATGATCGAAGGGCGGAAATTACTGGCTGTTTTTTCTCTTCCTCTTTGCTGGTTTGCCGGTTTGCTCTTCTGAAGGTTCTTTGCCAGTCAAGTAACCATGATCTGAGGGTTGCCTGCCTTTATCAGCAGTAATGTATGCCTGATCTGCCCACCTTCTTTTAAGTGATACAGAGCCATGCTCCTGTGGCAGGATGCCTGCCCTGGTTTTTATTTGATCAATATATGGTTTCATTAACTCCTGATTCAAAAGCCTGTTAACCGGAATTTCAATGACCTCAAATCCTGCTTTTTGCAACAGTGCGATTTTAAGCAGAGTCGAACCATTTCTGGTGTTGAAATCACCACCCACATAATGAGAGGGGCCCTGAACTTCAATCACCAGGTTGTGATCTGGCAGCAGCAGGTCAACCGGAGGTAATGCGTTCAGACTCTTTTCTTCTTCAATCTGCAAAGAGGGAACGCATGATTGGAGCTGATCGCGAAAGTCAGATTGAAGTTTTGACCTGGTAGTCTGGTAACAGGGAACGACCGGACACGGTCTGCCAAGCCAGCTTGCGGCCATGGCTATGATGCGTTGCCCCTCTTCATTGTCGGATCCATTTTCCAGACGAGTAAACAGGTCAACCATTTGCTTTTCAAGCACGTTATCTTTATTGGCATTGGAGACCAGAGACAACCTGGCACAACATACCATTAGCCCCCAGAGAGACATCAATATGTTTTGCTGGGAGAGCTGAGGATGTTCGCTGATTCGGTAGACTAGCGATTTGAACGTAGAGATAACCACGTTCAGCTCAGGGAGTTCACCCAGTTTCGCCATGGCCCACAGCAGGTTAGCGATTTCCTGTGGTTTAAAGTTAGCTTTCTGTGCGTTCACTTGGGGCAACAGCGCGGCCAGGGCCTCGTTAAACTCTGGAGTCCACTCCTGCTCGTTGTCCACCAGTTTCGCCATGGCCCACAGCAGGTTGGCGATATGCTGAGGAATAAATTGGTCTTTCTGTGCACTCACGAGGGGCAGCAGCACGGCCACGGCCCCTTTGAGCCCTGATGTCTGCTGCTGCCCGTTGTCCACCAGTTTCACCATGGCCCACAGCAGGTTGGCGATATGCTGAGGAATAAATTGGTCTTTTTGTGCCCTCACGTGGGGTAACAGCGCGGTCACGGCTTCGTTGAGTTCTGGTGTCCGCTCCTGCCCGTTGTCCACCAGTTTCGCCATGGACCACAGGAGGTTGGCAATATCCTGTGCATTAAATTGGCTTTTCCGGGCGTTCACATGCGGCAACAGCGCGGTCACTGCCTCGTTGAAACCTGGTGTCGATTCCTGCCCGTTGTCCAGCAGTTTCGCTATGGCCCAGAGCAGGTTGGCGATTTCCTGTGGTTTAAATTGAGCTTTCTGTGTGTTCGCGCAGGGCAACAGCGCGGCCACGGCCTCATTGAACTCTGGCGTCTGTTCCTGGCCGTTGTCCACCAGTTTTGCCATGGACCACAGCAACTTAGCGATTTCCTGAGGTTTAAATTGAGCTTTCTGTGTGTTTACGTAGGGTAACAGCGTGGCTATGGCCCCTTTTAGCTCTGATATCCTATCCTGCCCGTTGTCCAGCAGTTTCGTCATGGACCATAGCAGGTTGGCGATACTCTGGGCATTAAATTGCTGTTTTTGTACGTTCACGAAGGGCAATAGCGCAGCCACGGCCTCGTTGAGCTCCGGTGTTCGCTTCTGCCCGCTGTCTACCAGTTTCGCCATAGCCCACAGCAGGCTGGTAATGCCCTGGCTATTAAATTGGCTTTTCTGTGCGTTCACGAGGGGCAACAGCTCGGCCATAGCTCCCTTGAAAACAGATGTCCGCTCCTGCCCGTTGTCCACCAGCTTCGCCATGGACCACAGCAGGTTGGCGATATGCTGAGGTATAAATTGGTCTTTCTGTGCACTCACGAGGGGCAACAGCACGGCCACGGCCCCTTTGAGTTCTGGTGTCTGCTCCTGCCCGAGATCCACCAGTTTCGCCATGGCCCACAGCAGGTTGGCGATATGCTGAGGAATAAATTGGTCTTTCTGTGCGTACACGAAAGGCAACAGCGATGCCACGGCCTCGTTGAACTCGGGTGTCTGGTCCTGCCCGTTGCTCACCAGTTTCGCCATGGCCCACAGCAGGTTGGCGATTTCCTGTGGTTTAAAGTCAGCTTTTTTTGCATTCACGTGGGGCAGCAGCGCAGCCACAGCCTCTTTGAGCCCTGGTGTCCGCTCGTGCCCGTTGTCCACCTGTTTTGCCATGGCCCACAGCAGGTTAGTGATTTCCTGAGCACCAATATCACTGGCTTCAGGTTTTTGGTTGCCGTTAAATATTATTGCATCAAGTAGCGTTGACAATAAGGCAGTTTGAGTACGCTTAACACGCTCATCCAAGGATCTATGAGAGCTAAAAACACCCGCTGAAGTAAATGAATGAAATGTTGTCGTCAGACTTCGCCAATTCCAGCTCCGCGTTGCAGTAAAATTTTGCAGCAAACGCATCAGCTGGCTTTGTTCTATTCGATTTAACGGTCTTTTAGCAGCTAACGTGTATTTTTTAATTGAACTGGCATAATGACCGTGATATCTCCCATCATAGTGATGACCGAACTGATTCGATTTATTCACCAGACTATTGATTATTTCTTTTTTTATGAGGGAATTAAAATCTTGAGCAAGGTTTACTGAACGGCGCAGTAGATTTTGAGGAGGGCGTGCGCCAGAAGAATGGTAAAATTCATTACGCCCCGGGATAGGGCGGGGGGGATTATCCCACTGTCTGACTGTACACTCTCTATATCGTCCACGCCTTGCAGAAGCGGCATGGTTTTCCGGTTGGTTGTCATCATTACCTGATCTTGCGTGTTTACCACTGATACCAGCAGAGGTTCTATGCATAATTATATTTCATTAATTCATGGAAATATAAAAAACAGACTGTGGTTCTGTTCAGAAGTTCATTTTACTGAAATGTTTATGAATTTTTTTCCTTTTCTTTTTTCTGTTTTTTGGTTTGTCTGTTTGCTGTTCTAAATGTTCCTCGGCGGCTAAGTAACGTTGATCTGAGGATTGACACTCTTTGTCGGCGGCAACGTTTGTCTCATCTACGCACCCGATTTTAACTGATGCACTGCCATGGCCCTGTGGTGGGATGTCCACCCTGGTCTTTATGTGATCAATAATTAAATCCGGGTTACAAAGCTGGTTAACCGGGATTTCAATGACCTCAAATCCTGCTTTTTGCAACAGTGCGATTTTCAGCAGAGTCGACCCATTCCTGGTTTTGAAATCACCACTCACGTAATGAAACTTTCCCTGAATTTCAATCACCATGTTGTGATCTGGCAGTATCAGGTCAACCGGCGGTAATGAGTTCAGGCTTTTTTCTTCTTCAATCTGCAAAGATGGAATGCATGATTTCAGCTGATCGCGAAAGTCGGATTGATGTTTTGATATGAGAGTCTGGTAATGGGGGACGACCGGGGACGTTCTCCCAAGCCAACTTGCGGCCATGGCAATGATGGTTTGTTCTTCTTCATTGTCCGGGGATGACTTTTCCAGATGAGTAAACAGGTCAACTATGTGCTTTTCAAGCACGTTATTTTTATTGGCATTGGAGACCATAGACAATCTGGCACAGCATACCATTACTCCCCAGAGAGATATCAATATCCCTTGCTGAGAGAGCTGCGGGATTTCACTGATTTTGTAGACAAGCGATTCGAACGTAGAAGTAACTACGTTCAGCTCAACGAGCTCATCCAGTTTCGCCATGGCCCACAGCAGGTTGGTGATATTCTGAGGAATAAATTGGTCTTTATGTGCGCTCACCAGGGGTAACAGCGCGGCCACGGCCTCTTTGAGTCCTGGTGTCCGCTCCAGCCCGTTGCCCACCAGTTTCGCCATGGCCCACAGCAGGTTGGCAATTGCCAGGGCTTCAATATCCATGGCTTGAGGTTTTTGGTTGCAATTGAATATTATTGCATCAAGTAACGTTGATAATAAGGCAGCTTGAGTAAGCTTAACACTCTGATCCATGGGGTTATGAGGGGTAAAAACACCCGCTGAAGTCAATGAATGAAGTGTTGCCGTCAGGCTTCGCCAATTCCAACTCCGTGTTGCGGTAAAATTTTGCAGCAAATGTATCAGCTGGCTTTGTTCAGTCCTGTTTAACGGTCTTTTGGCTGCTAACGTGTATTTTTTAATTGAACTGGCATATTGCCCGTGATTTCTCCCATCATAACGATGGCCAAAACGATACGATTTATTCACCAGATCATCCATTATTTCTGGTTTGATGAGCGCATTAAAATCCTGAGCAGGGTTTACTGAACGGCACTGCAGATGTTGAGAAGGGCATGCATCAGAAGAACGGTAGAATTCATTACGCTCCGGGTTTGTGCGGGGGGGATTATGCCACTGTCTGACTGAACAATGTCCATATCGACCACGCTTTGAAGAAACGGCATGATCATTCGGCTGATTATAATCATTATCCGATCTTGCGTATTTATCACTGATGCCAGCAGAGCCTCTGTCCATAATTATATTTCATTAATTCATGAAAATATAAGAAGCAGACTGCTGTGCAGTTCAGAAGTTCATTTTGCTTGAATGTTTATAAATTTAAGCGGTTATTGGCTTTTTTCTTCCTTTTTCTTTTTTTGGGTTTGCCTGTTTGCTTTTCTAAATGTGCTTCGGCGGTTAAGTAACGGTGATCAGAGGATTGCCACCCGGTGTTAAGTGATGCACAGCCATGATCCTGTGGCGGGATGTCCACCCTGGTCTTTATTTGATCAATACATCGTTTTATTGAACCCGGTTTCCAAAGCGTGTTCGTCGGGATTTCAAAGACCTCAAATCCTGCTTTTTGCAGCAGTGCGATTTTCAGCAGAGTCGACCCATTCCTGGTTTTGAAATCACCACTCACGTAATGAAACGGTCCCTGAACTTCAATCACAATGTTGTGGTCTGACAGTAGCAGGTCGACTGGAGGTAATGAACTCAGACTCTTTTCTTCTTCAATCTTTAATGATGGAATGCATAATTGGAGTTGATCCCGGACGACGCTTTGGGGTTTTGAAATGATTGCCTGGTAATGGGGGACGACCGGACACGCCCTGCCAAGCCAACTGGCGGCCATGGCAATGGTGCATTGATTCTCTTCATTATTCGGGGAGGTATTTTTCAGGCGAGTAAACAGGTCATCCATATGCTTTTCAAGCACGTTATTTTTAGTATGGGATTCTAGAAACAGCCTGGCACAGCACACCATGACTCCCCAGAGAGACATCCATATCTCTTGCGCAGAGAGCTGAGGGTTGCCACTGATTCGGTAGACAAAAGATTCAAAGGTAGAGCTCACCACACCCAGCTCAACGAACTCACCAAGTTTTGCCATGACCCACAGCAGGTTGGCGATACCCTGGGTATTAAATTGTTCTTTCTGTGCATTCACGTGGGCAAACATCGCGGCCAGGGCCGCTTTGAGCTCTGGTGTCTGCTCCAGCCCGTTGTCCGCCAGTTTGGTCATGGCCCACAGCAGGTTGGTGATGCCCTGGACACTAAATTGGTCTTTCTGAACGTTCACGCGGGGCAGCAGAGCGACGACCGCCTCGTTGAGCCCCGGGAGCCACTCCTGCCTGTCGTCTATCAGTTTCGCCATGGCCCATAGCAGGTTGGCGATATGCTGAGGAATAAATTGGTCTCTCTGTGCATTCACGTGGGGTAACAGCGCGGTCATGACCTCTTTGAGCTCTGGTGTCTGCTCCAGCCCGTTGTCCACCAGTTTCCCAATGGCCCACAGCAGGTTGGCGATATGCTGAGGAATAAATTGGTCTTTCTGTGCGTTCACGCAGGGCAACAGTGCGGCTACGGCCTGGTTGAGCCTTGCTGTCCACTCCAGTCCGTTGTCCACCAGTTTCGCCATGGCCCACAGCAGGTTGGCGATTTCCTGGGCATTAAACTGGTATTTCTTTACGTTCACGTGTGGCAACAGCGTGGCCACGGTCTCGTTGAGTTCCGGGGTCCGTTCCTGCCCGCTGTCTACCAGTTTCGCCATGGTCCAAAGCAGGTTGGTAATACCCTGAGGGTTAAAGTTAGCTGCCTGTGCGTTCACATGGGGTAACAGCCTGGCCACGACTTCTTTGAGCTTTGGCGTCCGCTCCAGCCCGTTGTCCACCAGTTTCGCCATGGCCCACAGCAGGTTGGCAATACCCTGTGGTGTAAAATTAGCCTTCTGTGCGTTCACGTGAGGCAACAGTCTGGCCACAGTTTTTTTAAGCTCTGGTGTCCACTCCAGCCCGTTATCCACCAGTTTCGCCAAAGCCCACAGCAGGTTGGTTATTTCCTGTGGTTTGCTGTTAGCTTTTTGTGCGACCACTTGGGGCAATAGCACGGCCAGGGCCTCTTTGAACTCTGGTGTCCGCTCCAGCCCGTTGTCCACCAGCTTCGCTATGGCCCAGAGCAGGTTGGAGATTTCCTGTGGTTTGTTAGCCTGGGCGTTCACGTGATGCAACAGCCCGGCCACGGCTTTGTTAAGTTCTGGTGTTCGCTCCAGCCCGTTGTCCACCAGTTTCGCCATGGCCCACAGCACGTTGGCGATACCCTGGGGATTGAACTGGTCCTTATGTACGTTTACCTGGGGCAATAGCGTGGCCAGGGTTTCTTTTAGCTCTGGTGTCCGCTCCTGTCCGTTGATCACCAGTTTCGCCATGGCCCACAGCAGGTTGGCGATATCCTGGGCATTAAATTGGTCATGCTGCGCGTTGACGTGGGGCAGCAGCTCGGACACGGCTTCGTTGAGCCCGGGTGTCTGCTCCTGTCCGTTGACTACGAATTTAGCCATGGCCCACAGCAGGTTAGCGATTTCCTGTGGATTAAAGCCAGCTTTTTGTACGCTCACGTGGGGCAACAACGCAACCAGAGCCTCTTTGAGCCCTGGTATCCACTCCTGCCCGTTGTCCACCAGTTTCGCCATGGCCCACAGCAGGTTAGCGATATGCTGAGGAATAAATTGGTCTTTCTGTGTTATCACGTGGGGCAACAGTGCAGCCACGGCCTCTTTGAGCCCGGGTGTCTGTTCCTGCCTGTTGTTCACCAGTTTCACCATGGCCCACAGCAGGTTAGCGATATGCTGAGGAATAAGTTGCTCTTTCTGTGTGTTCACGTGGGGCAAAAGGGCGGCCACGGCCTTTTTGAACTCTGGTGTCCGTTCCTGCCCGTTGTCCACCAGTTTTGCCATGGCCCACAGCAGGTTGACGATTCCCCGGGCATCGATATCCCAGGCTTGAGGTTTTTGGTTGCACTTGAACGCTATTGCATCAAATAGCATGGACAATAAAGCAGCTTGAGTGAGCTTGGCACGCTGATCCACGGGCTTATGAGGGGTAAAAACACCCGCTGAAGTCAATGAGTGAAATGTTGTCGTCAGGCTTCGCCAATTCCAGCTCCGTGTGACTGTGAAATTTTGCAGCAAATGCATCAGCTGGCTTTGTTCAGCTCGATTTAACGGTCTTTTAGACGTTGACGTGTATTTTTTAATGGAACTGGCATATAGACCGTGATCTCTTCCATCATAGCGATGACCGAAACGAACCGATTTACTCACCAGGCCATCCATTATTTCCTGTTTGGTGAGGGCATTAAAATCTTGAGCAGGGTTTACTGAACGGCGCTGTAGATATTGAGAAGAACATGGGGCAGAAGAATGGTAAAATGCATTACGCCCCGTGGCAGTGTGGGGGGGATTATCCCATTGTTTGACTGTGGCATGTCTATATCGTCCACGGCTTGAAGAAGCGGTCTGGTCATCCGGTTTGTTGTAATTATTGCCTGGTCTTGCGTATTTACCACTGATACCGACAGAGCTTCTGTCCATAATTATATTTCATTAATTCATGAAAATATAAAAAGTAGACTGCTGTTCTGTTCAGAAGTTCATTTTACTGAAATATCTATAAAACCAGGCCGCAGGGGATACACCTCTACTTCTGATGCCACCAATCCGTTATTTTCAAATCATTTTGGGCAACTACTTATGGCCTTTTTTTTCTCTTCCTTTTTCTTTTTTCTGGTTTGCCTGTTTGTTTTTCTAAATGCTCTTCGGCGGTTAAGTAACAGTGATCTGAGGATTGCCACCCTTTATCGGCGGTAACGTTTGCCTCATCTGCCCACCCGATTTTATGTGATACAGAGCCATGGCCCTGTGGCGGGATGTCCACCCTGGTCTTTATTCGATCAATACATCGTTTTATTGAATCCGGGCTCCAAAGCGTGTTAGTCGGGATTTCAATGACCTCAAATCCTGATTTTTGCAGCAATGCGATTTTAAGCAGAGTTGAACCATTCCTGGTATTGAAATTACCACCCACGTAATGCGATGGACCCTGAACTTCAATCACTATGTTGTGATCTGGCAGAAGCAGGTCAACTGGCGGTAATGAGTTCAGGCTCTTTTCTTCTTCGATCTGAAAAGATGGAATAGATGATTTGAGTTGATCACGGAAGTCGGCCTGGGTTTTTGAAATGTTGGTCTGGTAATGGCAAACGACCGGACAGGCTCTGCCAAGCCAACTTGCGGCCATGATCATGATGGATTGTTCCTCTTCATTATCTGGCGAGGTATTTTCCAGGCGAGTGAACAGGTTATCCATGTGCTTTTCAAACACGTTACTTTTATTGGCATTGGAGTCTAGAGCCAACCTGGCACAGCATACCATTACTCCCCAGAGAGATATCGATATCTCTTGCTGAGAAAACTGAGGGTTCTCACTGATTCGATAGACAAGCGACTCGAACGTAGAGGTAACCACGTTCAGCTCAAGGAGTTCACCCAGTTTCGCCATGGCCCACAGCAGGTGGGAGATATGCTGAGGAATAAACTGGTCTTTCCTTGCGTTCACTTGGGACAAAAGCGCGGTCATAGCCTCGTTGAGCTCTGGTGTCTGCTCCTGCCCGCTGATCACCAGTTTCGCCATGGCCCACATCTGGATGGCGATATCCTGGGCATTAAGTTGGTCATTCTGTGCCTTCAAGTGGGGCAACAGCGCGGCTACCGCCGCTTTGAGTTCTGGTATCTGCACCTGCCCGTTGTCCACCAGTTTCGCCATGGCCCACAGCAGGTTAGCGATTTCCTGAGGTTTAAAGTTAGCTTTCAGTACTTTCACGTGGGTCATCAGCGTGGCTACCGCCGCTTCGAGCCCTGGTGTCTCTTTGTCCACCAGTTTCGCCATGGCCCACAGCAGATTGGCGATACCTTGTGGTTTAAAGTTAGCTTTCTGTGCATTCACGTGGGGCAACAATGCGCCTGAGGCTTCTTTGAGCCCTGGTATCTGCTCCAGTCTGTTGTCCACTAGTTTCGCCATGGCCCACAGCAGATTGGCGATATCCTGGGCATTAAATTGGACTGCCTGTGCGTTCACGTGGAGCAACAGAGCGGCCACGGCCTCCTTGAGCCCTGGTGTCTGCTCCAGCCCGTTGTCCACCAGTTTTGCCATGGCCCACAGCAGGTTGGCAGTTTCTTTTGGCGTAAAGTCAGCTTTCTGTGCGTTCACGTGGGGCAACAGCACGGCCACAGCCTCTTTGAACCTTGGTATCTGCTCCAGCCTGTTGTCCACCAGTTTCGCCATGGCCCACAGCAGGTTGGTGATATCCCGGGCATTAAATAGGTCTTTCTGTGCGTTCACGTGGGGCAACAGCACGGCTAAGGCCTCTTTGAGCCCTGGTGTCTGTTCCAGCCCGTTGTCCACCAGTTTTGCCATGGCCCACAGCAGGTTGGCAGTTTCCTGTGGTTTAAAGTTAGCTGTCTGAGCGTTCACGAGAGGCAACAGTATGGCCACGGTCTCTGTGAGCCCCGGTGTCAGCTTCTGCCCGTTGTCCACCAGTTTTGCCATGGCCCACAGGAGGTTGGCGATTTCCTGTGGGTTAAAGTGAGCTTTCTTTGCGTTCACGTGGGGTAACAACGCGGCCACGGCCTTTCTGACAACCGATGTCTGCTCCAGCCCGTTGTCCACCAGTTTCGCTATGGCCCGCAGCAGGTTGACGATTTCCTGTGGGTTAAAGTTAGCTTTCTGAGTATTCACGATGGGCAACAACGCGGCCACGGCCTTTTTGAGTTCTGGTGTCTGCTCCTGGACGCTGTCAACCAGTTTCGCCATGGCCCACAGCAGGTTGGCGATACCCTGAGGAATAAATTTGTTTTTTTGTGCGTTCACGTGGGGCAACAGCGCGGCCACAGCCTCTTTGAGTTCTGGTGTTTGCTTTAGCTCATTGTCCACCAGTTTCGCCATGGCCCACAGCAGGTTGGCGATTTCCTGTGGATTAAAGTTAGCTTTCTGTGGGTTTACGTGGGATAAAAGTGCGGACACGGCTTCTTTAATCTCTGGTGTCCATTCCTGCCCGTTGGCCATCAGTTTCGCCATGGCCCAGAGCAAGTTGGTAATATGCTGGGCATTAAATTGGGCTTTCTGTGCGTTCACGCGGTGCAACAGCGCGGTCACGGCCTTTTTGAACTCTGGTGCCTGCTCCTGAACGTTGTCCACCAGTTTCGCTATGGCCCACAGCAGGTTGGCGGTACCCTGAGGAATAAATTGGTCTTTTTGTGCGTTCACTTGGGGCAGCAGCGCGGCCACGGCCTCTTTGAGTTCTGGTGTTTGCTCCTGACCATTGTCCACCAATTTTGCCATGGCCCACAGCAGGTTGACGATTTCCTGTGGTTTAAAGTTAGCTTTCTGTGCGTTTACATAGGACAAAAGTACGAATACGCCCTCTTTAAGCTCTGGTGTCCACTCCTGCCCGTTGGCCACCAGTTTCGCCATGGCCCACAGCAAGTTGGTAATATGCTGGGCATTAAATTGGGCTTTCTGTGCGTTCACGTGCTGCAACAGCGTGGTCACAGCCTCTTTGAGTTCTGGTGTTTGCTCCTGCCCTTTGTCCACCAGTTTTGCCATGGCCCACAGCAGGTTGGCAATATGCTGGGCATCAAATTGGGCTTTCTGTGCGTTCACGCGGTGCAACAGCGTGGTCACGGCCTCTTTGATTTCTGGTGTTTGCTCCTGCCCTTTTTCCACCAGTTTTGCCATGGCCCACAGCTGGCTAGCGATTCCCCAGGCATCAATATCCCTGGCTTGGGGTTTTTGGTTGCACTTGAATATTATCGCATCAAGTAGTGTTGACAATAAGGCAGCCTGAGTAAGCTTAACACGCCCATCCATGGGTTTATGAGGGGTAAAAACACCCGCTGAAGTCAATGAATGAAGTGTGGTTGTCAGGCTTCGCCAGTTCCAACGTCGTGTTATGGTAAAATTTTGCAGCAAACCTATCAGCTGGCTTTGTTCAGCTCGATTTAACTGTCTTTTAGCAGTTGATGTGTATTTTTTAATTGAATTGGCATACAGGCCGTGATATCTCCCATCATAGCGATGACCGAAATGATCCGATTTGTTCACCAGATCATCCATTATTTCTGGTTTGATGAGCGCATTAAAATCTTGAGCAGGGTTTACTGAACGGCGCTGTAGATGTTGAGAAGGGCATGCGTCAGAAGAACAGTAAAATTTATTACGCCCCGGGTTAGTGCTAGGGGGGTTACCCCACTGTCTGACTGTACAATGTCCATATCGACCACACTTTGAAGAGACGGCATGGTCATTCGGCTGGTTATAATCTTTATTCGATCTTGCGTATTGACCACTGATACCGGCAGAGCTTCTGTTCATAATTATATTTCATTAATTCATGAAAATATAAAAAGCAGACTGCTGTGCAGTTCAGAAGTTCATTTTGCTGAATCATTTATATAAGCAGTGCCGTATTTCTCATCTGCCGATCCGCTTTTAAGTGATACAGAGCCATGCCCCTTTGGCGGGATGTCTACCCGGGTCTTTATTTGATCAATACATAGTTTCATTGAATCCTGGCTCCTGAGCAGGTTAACCGGGATTTCAATGACCTCAAATCCTGATTTTTGCAGCAGTGCGATTTTCAGCAGAGTTGAACCATTCCTGGTTTTGAAATCACCACCCACGTAATGAGACGGTCCCTGAACTTCAATCACCATGTTGTGATCTGGCAGTAGCAGGTCAACCGGAGGTAATGAGTTCAGGCTCTTTTCTTCTTCAATCTTCAAAGATGGAATGCGTGATTGGAGTTGATCGCGGAAGTCGGCTTGAGGTTTTGAAATAGTTGTCCGGTAATGGGGGACGACCGGACACGCTCTCCCAAGCCAACTTGCGGCCATGGTCATGGCCATGATGGATTGATCCTCTTCATTATCTGGGGATGTATTTTCCAGGCGAGTAAACAGGTCATCCAGGTGCTTTTCAAGCCAGTTATTGTTATTGGCATTGGAGTTTAGAGACAATCTGGCACAGCAAACCATTACTCCCCAGAGAGACATCAATATGTCTTGCTGGCAGAGCTGAGGGTTTTTACTGATTCGGTAGACAAGCGATTCGAACATAGAGGTAACCACGTTCAGCTCAACGAGCTCACCCAGTTTCGCCGTGGCCAACAGCAGATTGGCGATTTCCTGTGGTTTAAAGTTAGCTTTCTGTGCGTTCACGTGGGGCAACAGAGCGGCCACGGCCTCGTTGAGCTCTGATGTCCACTCCCCGTTGTCCGCCAGTTTCGCCATGGCCCACAGAAGGTTGGTGATTTCCTTTGGTTTAAAGTTAGCTTTCTGTGCGTTCACGTGGGGCAACAGCGCGACTACGGCCACGTTGAACTCTGGTGTTTGCTCCTGCCCGTTGTCCACCAGTTTCGCCATGGCCCACATCAGGTTGGCAATATGCTGAGGAATAAATTGGTCTTTTTGTGCTTTCACCTGGGGCAGCAGCGCGGCCACGGCCTCGTTGAGCCTCGGTGTTCGCTCCTGCCCGTTGTCCACCAGTTTCGCCATGGCCCACAGCAGGTTGGCGTTTTGCTGAGGAATAAATTGGTCTTTCTGTCCTTTCACGTGTGGCAACAGCGCGCCCACAGCCTCTCTGAACTCTGGTGTCCGCTCCTGCCCGTTGTCCACCAGTTTCGCCATGGCCCACAGCAGGTTGGCGATATGCTGAGGAATAAATTGGTCTTTCTGTGCGTTCACGTTGGGCAACAGCGCGGCCAAGGCCTCTTTGAACTCTGGTGTCTGCAACAGCCCGTTGTCCACCAGTTTCGCCATGGCCCACAGCAGGTTGGCGATTTCCTGTGGTTTAAAGTTCGCTATTTGTGCATTTACGTTGGATAACAGCGCGACCACAGTTTCTTTAAGCTCTGCTGCCCACTCTCCGTTGTGCACGAGTTTCGCCATGGCCCACAGCAGGTTGGCGATACCTTGTGATTTAAAGTTAGCTTTCTGTGCGTTCACGAGGGGCAACAGCGCGGCCACGGCCCCGTTGAGCCCAGGTGTCAGCTCCTGCCCGTTGTCCACCAGTTTCGCCATGGCCCACAGCAGGTTGGTGATTTCTTGTGGTTTAAAGTTAGCTTTCACTGCGTTCACGTGAGGCAACAGCGCGACCACGGTCTTTTTTAACTCTGGTGTCAGCTGCTGCCCGTTCTCCACCAGTTTTGCCATTGCCCACAGCAGGTTGGCGATATGCTGAGTATTAAATTGGTCTTTCTGTGCGTTCACGTGGGGCAACAGCGCGGCCACGGTCTCGTTGAATTCTGGTGTCCGCCTCAGCCCGTTGTCCACCAGTTTCGCCATGGCCCACAGCAGGTTGGCGATTCCCCGGGCATTAATGTCCCTGGCTTGAGGTTTTTGGTTGCACTTGAATATTATTGCATCAAGTAGCGTTGACAATAAGGCAGCTTGAGTAAGCTTGACATGCTCATCCATGGGTTTATGAGGGGTAAAAACACCTGCAGAAGTCAATGAATGAAGTGTTGTCGTCAGGCTTCGCCAGTCCCAACCCCGTGTTATGGTAAAATTTTGCAGCAGACCTGTCAGCTGGCTTTGTTCAGTTCGATTTAACGGTCTTTTAGCAGCTGATGTGTATTGTTTAATTGAATTGGCATACAGGGCGTGATTTCTCCCATCATAGCGATGACCGAATCGTTTCGATTTACTCACCAGATCATCCATTACTTCCTGTTTGATGAGCGCATTAAAATCTTGGGCAGGGTTTACTGAACGGCGCTGTAGATGTTGAGAAGGGCATGCGTCAGAAGAACGGTAAAATTTATTACGTCCCGGGTTAGTGCGTGGGGTATCATCCCACTGCCTGACCTTGGCATGTCTATATCGTCCACGCCTCGAAGAAGCAGCACGGCCACCCGGTCGGTTATAATCATTATCTGATCT
Organism: Thalassotalea sp. G20_0; assembly: GCF_017744175.1. NCBI lineage: Bacteria > Pseudomonadati > Pseudomonadota > Gammaproteobacteria > Alteromonadales > Colwelliaceae > Thalassotalea > Thalassotalea sp. G20_0. Next base: position 49,660 of record NZ_JAGHQV010000036.1, read on the forward strand.
TGCGTATTGACCACTGATACCAGCAGAGTTTCTGTCCATAATTATATTTCATTAATTCATGAGAATATAAGTAGACTGCTGTTCTGTTCAGAAGTTCATTTTGGTGAAATGCTTATAAATTTAAGCGGTTGGGGAAACCCATTTACTCCTGATGCCACCAATCCGCTATGTTCAATCAGGGGCGAGACAATCGGTTACAACCATTGATCAATCTGCCCACGGATCACTTGCGGGTAAGGTCGAAAAGCTGAAAGCCCTCCCCGGAATATGAACACAGTTCTTGAGTCATGGTGAAAGGGAAGAGGTTATTGGCTTTTTTTTCCTCTTCCTTTTTCTTTTTTTGGGTTTGCCTGTTTGCTTTTCTGAATGCTCTTCGGCGGTTAAGTAACAGTGATGTGAGGATTGCCCTCCTTTATCGGCGGTGACGTATGCCACATCTGCCCATCCGATTTTATGTGATACAGAGCCATGGCCCTGAGGCTGGATATCGACCCTGGTCTTTATTTGATCAATACATCGTTTTATTGAATCCGGGTTCAAAAAGGTGTTAGTCGGGATTTCAATGACCTCAAATCCTGCTTTTTGCAGCAGTGCGATTTTCAGCAGAGTCGAACCATTCCTGGTGTTGAAATCACCACTCACGTAATGAGACGGTCCCTGAATTTCAATCACCATGTTGTGGTCTGGCAATAGCAGGTCAACCGGAGGTAATGAGTTCAGACTCTTTTCTTCTTCAATCTTCAAAGATGGAAGGCATGACTGGAGTTGATCGCGGAAGTCGGTTTGAGGTTTTGAAATGCTTGTCTGGTAATGGGGGATGACCGGACACGTTCTCCCAAGCCAACTTGCGGACATGGAAATGATGCGTTGATCCTCTTCATTATCCGGGGATGTATTTTCCAGGCGAGTAAACAGGTCATCCATGTGTTTTTCAAGCACGTTATTTTTATTGGCATTAGAGTCTAGAGACAACCTGGCACAGCATACCATGACTCCCCAGAGAGACATCAATATCGCTTGCTGAGAGAGCTGAGGTTTTTCACTGATTCGGTAGACAAGAGATTCGAACGTGGATTTAACCACGTTCAGCTCTACAAGCTCACCCAGTTTCGCCATGGCCCACAGCAGGTTGGCGATATGCTGAGGAATAAATTGGTCTTTCTGTGCGTTCACGTGAGATAACAGCGCGGCTACAGCCTCTTTGAGACCTGGTGTCTGCTTCTGCCCGTTGTTCAACAGTTTCGCCATGGCCCACACCAGGTTCGCGATTTCCTGTGGTTTAAAGTGAGCTTTCCGTGCGTTCACGAGGGGCAACAGCGCGGCCACGGCCTCTTTGAGCAGCGGTGTCAGCTCCTGCCCGTTGTCCACCAGTTTCGCCATGGCCCAAAGCATGTTGGCGATCCCTTGAGCATTAAATTGGTTTTTCTGAATGTTCACGAGGGGCAACAGAGCAGCCACGGTCTCTTTGAGCCTTGGTGTCTGCTCTTGCCCGTTATCCACCAGTTTCGCAATGGCCCACAGCAGGTTGGCGATTTCCTGTGGTTTAAAGTTCGCTATTTGTGTGTTCACGTGGGGCAACAGCGCGGCCATGGCCTCTTTGAACTCTGGGGTCCGCTCCTGCCCGTTGTCCACCAGTTTCGCCATGGCCCACAGCAGGTTGGCGATATCCTGGGCATTACATTGGTTTTTCTGTGCCTTCACGTGAGGCAACAGCGCAGTCACGGCCTCATTGAACTCTGGTGTCTGCTCCTGCCCGTTGTCCACCAGTTTTGCCATGGCCCACAGCAGGTTGGCGATTTCCTGTGGTTTAAAGTGAGCTTTCTGTATGTTTACGTGAGGCAACAGCGCGGCCACGGCCTCTTTGAGTTCTGGTGTCCGTTCCTGCCCGTTGTCTACCAGTTTCGCCATGGCCCACAGCAGGTTGGCGATTTCCTGTGGTTTAAAGTGAGCTTTTTGTGCGTTCACGTGGGACAACAACGCGGCTACGGCCTCTTTGAGCCCTGGTGTCCGCTCCTGTCCGCTGTCCACCTGTTTCACTATGGCCCACAGCAGGTTGGCGATTTCCTGTGGTTTAAAGTGAGCTGTCTGTGCGTTCACGTGGGGCAACAGTGCGGCCACGGCCTCTCTAAGCTGTGGTGTCCACTCCTGCCCGTTACCCACCAGTTTCGCCATGACCCACAGCAGGTTGGCGACACCCTGGGCATCAATATCCCTGGCTTGTTGTTTTTGGTTGCACTTGAATATTATTGCATCAAGTAGCGTTGACAATAAGGCAGCTTGAGTACGCTTAACACGCTCATCCATGGGTTTATGAGGGGTAAAAACACCTGCTGAAGTCAATGAATGAAGTGTTGTCGTCAGGCTTCGCCAATTCCAGCTCCGTGTTGCGGTAAAATTTTGCAGCAAACGTATCAGCTGGCTTTGTTCAGCTCGATTTAACGGTCTTTTAGCAGCTGATGTATATTTTTTAATTGAATTGGCATACCAGCCGTGATTTCTCCCATCATAGCGATGACCAAAACGATCCGATTTACTCACCAGATCATCCATTATTTCCTGTTTGATGAGCGCATTAAAATCTTGAGCAGGGTTTACTGAACGGCGCTGTAGATGTTGAGAAGAGCATGCGTCAGGAGAACGGTAAAATGCATTGCGCCCCGGGTTAGTGCGTGGGGTATCATCCAACTGCCTGACCGTGGCATGTTGGTATCGTCCACGCCTCGAAGAAGCAGCACGGCCACCCGGTCGGTTATGATTATTATCTGATCTTGCGTATTGACCACTGATACCGGCAGAGCTTCTGTCCATAATTATATTTCATTAATTCATGAAAATATAAAAAGCAGACTGCTGTGCGGTTCAGAAGTTCATTTTGCTGAAATGTTTATATAAGCAGTGCCGTATTTCTCATCTGCCGACCTACTTTTAAGTGATACAGAGCCATGACCCTGTGGCTGGATGTTTATCCTGGTCTTTATTTGATCAATACATAGTCTCATTGAGTCCTGGCTCCTGAGCTGCTTAACCGGGATTTCAATGACCTCAAATCCTGCTTTTTGCAGCAGTGCGATTTTCAGCAGAGTCGAACCATTCCTGGTGTTGAAATCGCCACTCACGTAATGAGACGGTCCCTGAATTTCAATCACCATGTTGTGGTCTGGCAATAGCAGGTCAACCGGAGGTAATGAGTTCAGACTCTTTTCTTCTTCAATATTCAAAGATGGAAGGCATGACTGGAGTTGATCGCGGAAGTCGGTTTGAGTTTTTGAAATGTTTGTCTGGTAATGGGGGATGACCGGACACGTTCTCCCAAGCCAAATTGCGGACGTGGAAATGATGCGTTGATCCTCTTCATTATCCGGGGATGTATTTTCCAGGCGAGTAAACAGGTCATCCATGTGTTTTTCAAGCACGTTATTTTTATTGGCATTAGAGTCTAGAGCCAACCTGGCACAGCATACCATGACTCCCCAGAGAGACATCAATATCGCTTGCTGAGAGAGCTGAGGTTTTTCACTGATTCGGTAGACAAGAGATTCGAACGTGGATTTAACCACGTTCAGCTCTACAAGCTCACCCAGTTTCGCCATGGCCCACAGTAGGTTGGCGATTTCCTGTGATTTAAAGTTAGCTTTCTGTGCGTTCACGAGGGGCAATAGCGCGGCCACGGCCTCTTTGAGCTCTGGTGTCCGCTCCTGACCGTTGTCCATCAGTTTTACCATGGCCCACAGCAGGTTGGCGATATGCTGAGGAATAAATTGGTCTTTCTGTGCGTTCACGTGAGACAACAGCGCGGCCATAGCCTCTTTGAGACCTGGTGTCTGCTCCTGCCCGTTGTCCACGAGTTTCGCCATGGCCCACAGCAGGTTGGTGATTTCTTGTGGGTTAAAGTTAGCTTTCGCTGTGTTGACGAGTGGCAACAGCGCGGCCACAGTCTCTTTGAGCAGTGGTGTCAGCTCCTGCCCGTTGTCCACAAGTTTCGCCATGGCCCACAGCAGGTTGGCGATTTCCTGTGGTTTAAAGTTAGCTTTCTGTGCGTTCACGCAGGTTAGCAGGGCGGTCACGGCCTCTTTGAACCTTGGTGTCTGCTTTTGCCCTTTGTCCGCCAGTTTCGCCATAGCCCACAGCAGGTTGGCGATATGTTGAGGAATAAATAGTTCTTTCAGTGCTTTCACGTGGGGCAACAGCGCGGCCAAGGCTTCGTTGAGCCCTGGTGTCCGCTTCAGCCCGTTGTCCACCAGTTTCGCCATGGCCCACAGCATGTTGGCGATTCCCTGGGCCTTAAATTGGTTTTTCTGTATGTTCACGCGGGGCAACAGCACGGCCACGGCCTCTTTGAGCCTTGGTGTCTGCTCTTGCCCGTTATCCACCAGTTTGGCCATGGCCCACAGCAGGTTGGCGATATGCTGAGGAATAAACTGGTCTTTTTGTGCGTTCACATGGGGCAACAGCGAGGCCACGGCCTCTTTGAGCTCTGGTGTTCGCTCCTGCCCTTCGTTCGTCAGTTTCGCCATGGCCCACAGCAGGTTGGCGATATCCTGGGCATTAAATTGATCTTTCTGTGCATTCACGTGGGGCAACAGCGCGGCTTCGGCCTCTTTGAGCTTTGTTGTCTGCTCCTGCCCGTTGTCAACCAGTTTCGCCATGGCCCATAGCAGGTTGGTGATTTCCTGTGGTTTAAAGTTAGCTTTCTGTGTGTTCACGTGGAGCAACAGCGCGGCTATGGCCTCTTTGAACTCTGGTGTCCGCTCCTGCCCGTTGTCCACCAGTTTCGCCATGGCCCACAGCAGGTTGGCGATAGCCTGAGGAATAAATTGGTCTTTCTGTGCGTTCACATGGGGCAACAGCACGGCCACGGCC
>NZ_JAGHQV010000370.1:0-713 GCF_017744175.1 Thalassotalea sp. G20_0
GGGGGGGGTGGGTTGACGGAACGGTTGCCAACACCACGGCGGTGAACAGCCATGTCACAACCTCGGGTGATGATGCAGACGCAGGCATCGGGGGGGGGCTGGTTGACGGAGGAACGGTTGTCAACACCATGGCGGTGAACAGCAATGTCACAACCGAGGGTAGTAGAGGTTCAATCGGGGGGGTGGTGGAGGTTTACGGAGGAACGGTTGCCAACACCATGGCGGTGAACAGCTATGTCAATGGCATTAAAGTGAATACTGAATCTATCTCCAATGATCAGCTTCTTTGCCAAAAAGCAGACCCACGGGTGTTAACAGCCAATTGCTCTTCGCGAACAGAATTTCTGGATGCATTGGATTTGTCGTACAGTGATGTTTGCCCGGTAAATGCCGCTAAAGAGTCAACAGCTGCGGCCACAAGACCAGGCAGCACCATGAACTTTTCCAGTTCGGGTTCTGTCACAATGACAACGCCTCCAGAAACTGGGTCAAAAGTACCAAAAATGACCTTCTCTGACCCGGATTTTGCTACATTTGCCGCACCAAAACCGCTAGTGGCATCACCAACCCCTGCTGTTATAGCTTGTATCGCCACCCTGGGCACGGTGATTTTTTTGCTGGTCGGTGTGATCGCCTACCGCTATTGCAGCCAAAGGTCATCGACTAATGCTGGCCGTAACCGCGCGGAACCCATGCCGCCCCCACCCAGCGGC
>NZ_JAGHQV010000371.1:0-709 GCF_017744175.1 Thalassotalea sp. G20_0
CCCACCAGAAAAAATAACTGACAACAAAGCCTCTCGGTTGGAGCGCCGAAGGAAGTACCAAAGGGAGTACCACAGGGAGTACCAAAGGGAGCGTCGCAAAGATCCCGCTTTCGCAGAGCGCGAAAGGGAGTACCAAAGGGAGTACCAAAGGGAGTACCAAAGGGAGTACCAAAGGGAGCGTCGCAAAGATCCCGCTTTCGCAGAGCGCCAAAGGGAGTACCAAAGGGAGTACCAAAGGGAGTACCAAAGGGAGCGTCGCAAAGATCCCGCTTTCGCAGAGTGCCAAAGGAAGTACCAAAGGGAGTACCACAGGGAGTACCAAAGGGAGCGTCGCAAAGATCCCGCTTTCGCAGAGCGCCAAAGGGAGTACCAAAGGGAGTACCAAAGGGAGTACAAAAGGGAGCGTCGCAAAGATCCCGCTTTCGCAGAGCGCGTAAGGGAGCGCCAAAGGGAGTACCAAAGGGAGCGTCGCAAAGATCCCGTCCTCGCAGAGGGGCAAAGAATCTATATGAGTACTTACATGAGAATCAAAAGACAAACCGCCAACAAGGAAGAAGCTTCAAAGCAAGCGAAAATCGCAAGAGAGCAGTATCTCCAGTCAATCCATTCAGCTGGAAACTCCGGTGAATTAACACTGACTTCTAATTCAGTTGAAACAAACCAGAGTCCCAGTAAAAATTCAGATGGCACTCTCCCTGCCACTTTTCAG
>NZ_JAGHQV010000372.1:0-708 GCF_017744175.1 Thalassotalea sp. G20_0
AAGGCCCAGACAGCCAGGAGGTTGGCTTAGAAGCAGCCACCCTTTAAAGAAAGCGTAATAGCTCACTGGTCGAGTCGGCTCGCGCGGAAGATTTAACGGGGCTCAAACTGTTCACCGAAGCTACGGGGTTCAGTGGACAGTTGACAGTGGACAGTACACAGTTTGGTGAGTATACATGCAGGGTTTTGAGCAGTTGGATGTATTCAGGAAAGCGTAACGGGCTTCGCAGGAAGTTCATAAGCTCACACTTGAATATACAAAGCATGAACAAATGCATGGTCTTGCTGACCAAATGCGGAGAGCCAGTAAAGGCATATGCGCAAATGTTGCTGAAGGCTATGGCAAAATGAGTATTTCAAAAGCTGAATTTCGAAGGTTCTTATTAATGGCCATCGGATCAGCCGACGAAATGCGGGTATGGATCAGATACTCACTGGATCTCGGATACATCGAGAAAAATCAGTGGGAACACCTGAAAACCGAATACCAGACAATTGCCAAAATGCTAACGAATTTGCACAAAAGTCACCAATGACTCAAGGCAAAACCGTCCACCGTCTACTGTCAACTGTCTACTGAACCGGTAGAGGAGCGTTCTGTAAGCGGTTGAAGGTGTGTTGAGAAGCATGCTGGACGTATCAGAAGTGCGAATGCTGACATGAGTAACGACAAGGGGAGTGAGAAGCTCCCCCGCCGGAAGACCAAGGG
>NZ_JAGHQV010000373.1:0-708 GCF_017744175.1 Thalassotalea sp. G20_0
TCAGTGATCTGTCCGCACAGGAAAACACCCTGCAAAAGACCGATACCTTTCATAAGATGGCCAGCGAATTTGACCAGCTGCTGGTTAGCGGTGAACTGACCGATGAGCAATGGCTGATCCTGAAACATCGGACGGAATCACTGCCTGTAGCCCCCGGATTGGCGACAGGCACTCTGCCAGAGCCTTCCGGTGACAGTGTTGTCAGGCTGTATACCGACAATGGCAACAATGTTGCCCATATCCATGCCAATGTCGTTGAGCAATCCGACTGTTATCAACTAGCCACCGGGCAGCAATGGGAAGAGCTCTGGTTTACCAGCAAGCTGAAACTGTCAGGCAAGTTGAGTTTCCAGCTGAGAGAAACCCCCTTATTGATGCAGCTCCTGAATGGTAAACCGGTGGTGCTGACCGGGCTGGAACATACCCCGACCCTGGCAGGGCATCTGGAGTCACTGCTGGCACCTGAGCCCTATCTCTGGATTTACGGCCAGAAAAAAGCTCTGCCCAACTGCCGACTCCATATAGTCTGGCCCGCTGACCGACTGCCTGCCCAGAGCCCGTGGTTCCACCGCTGGCAACAACAGCAGGATACCCGGAGTGATCGGTCAGCAGGCAGTGTAGAGTCTGATCGTTTTGAGCCTGACATAGTTGAACTCGGTAAAGCTGAGTCCATTTTGGCAGAATCCATTATGGCCGCCCCCGGTTTGA
>NZ_JAGHQV010000374.1:0-707 GCF_017744175.1 Thalassotalea sp. G20_0
GCGGTTGCTGAGGTGAAAGGTGACTGCATGGTTTGTTTGGAGGTCCTCCCTGTTTCCAATTGGAGAATCGTTTGGGAATGACAACGATAGAGTACGACCTTGTCAGCCCGGTAAAGTTCCAGGCAACGGGTATCAGAGAAGCCTGACCTGTTTGGTCAGGCAGCCTGGTGTGGGATGTATTACTGGATAGCGCACCGCTGCCGCTACTCCAGACGAATACACGTCAACTGCCATAGTCTGAAAGCTGACGTATTCATAATTTCTGAAAACATAAGAGAGCCAGCAGCTTTCACGGCTTAGAAAAATCACTATCACTACCCTGAAAATTCTGGCTATCTTGCCAAATCATGATGTGTCAAAAGCTATCTTCTGTGCTTTAGCACCATGGGCAATGGCTTTAAACAAACTGTCCCAGCTATCAAACATTAACGTGAGAAAGAAGCTGGTGATTTTCCTCCATAATCGCTTTCGTGTAGGCTTCCCTGGCTTATTTAAAGCCTTTTGGAATTTTGGACAAGACAGTTCCTGAATCTGGTCAACCAGGAATGCCAGAAAAGTAAGGTAGGCAAAATTCGTAGCTAGATGTTTTTCGCCATGACCGTCATTGTGTTCAAGTTGATAGTCTTGATTTTTCAGGGTGTTAAACGTTTCATTTTCAATGCGCCATCTACAACGTCCTCCTCGCATCATGGATTCAACGGTATCAT
>NZ_JAGHQV010000375.1:0-707 GCF_017744175.1 Thalassotalea sp. G20_0
AAAATATACAAATCACAAAATGCGAATCAGAAGATATAGCCTTTAAAATGCAGAACGCCGTGTAAGTCGGGCTGTATGGGGGTATCGGCTGGTGCGTATAGCGAATCTACAGTATTTTATGCGAAACTGATTCGTGTAAACGACTGTTAGGTGCGTCAGCTTGGTACTATCATCTGAGCACAATAGGGAGTTACCTTTATGCTCAATACAATCGAAAAACTGATAAACGAACACGGATCATCCACCATTCTTAAAGAACGCCTTCAGCTTGCGGCGGATCAGTACACGGTTCTTCAAGATAAGCTGGAAGCGTCGCAACAGAATAACTCTGCTCTTGAAGCAGAGAATCAGAGTCTTAAAACGCAGTTGCAGCAAGCACAGGAAGAAGTAAACCGTTTGCAGGAAGTCATGCAGGCCAGTACAGAAGCGCAGGGAAATGAAGAACTCAAAGAAATCGAGCAGCAAATCCTTGGCACACTGTTTGAAGCTAATACACACTTCAGCACTACCCAGCTCGCTACCAAACTCTCCATCGGAGAAAGCCTTACGAAATATCATATTGATCGCCTCATAGGTATGAAACTAATAGGTTATGGCCCTGCAAAAATGAATGCCCCTATGTATTACGTATTATCAGAGCATGGTCGCAAGTACGTCGTAGAACAAATCCGCACCTAACAAGAGCATCCAGCGGACGGCGCTAGACG
>NZ_JAGHQV010000376.1:0-706 GCF_017744175.1 Thalassotalea sp. G20_0
CCCCCGATGCCGGCGTCTGCCCCGGTACCCTTGGTCTCGACCCTGCTGTTCACCGCCGTGGTGTGGGCAACCGTTCCGTCAACCGTCCCCCCCCCGATGCCGGCGCGTGCATACTTGCCCCAGGTGAAAATATGAACATTTTCCGCCCGGATATTACTGACTGTGCCATTAACATCAACAACACAGGCTGCTAACCCGGTCGTGTTCCAGGAAGTTATATTGGCACCAGTAAAGTGAAGGTTGCTGATGCTGCCTTGCAGAGTATCAACAAAACAGTCAGACAGGCCGCTGATGGTACGGCACTGCCCGTCGTAATCGCCGGTGAATGGGTGGGTAGCACTGCCAATGGATTGATAGTCTTTAGTGACAACAATATCCGCTGTCTGTTGATAGGTACCGTTTAGTGGATAGTCGGGATCTCGACCAATCTTGCCCAGGTCTTCTGCATTATTAATCTGTTTCGAATTCGCATACTGAAAAGAGCTGGCCAGCGTGCCAAGTGCAAGTAGTCCCTTGGCTCCCTGACTCCCTTGATAGCAAGCCGTGGATGACTGTTGAAGGGATACGTCTTCCGTGCCGGTTTCTTTTTCCTGAGCCTCTTCCCGGATTTCTTTTGATATCTGTGGTAATTCCGGTTTTGCATCCGGCCCGGGCAAACCGCTCCCGGACCAGGCATTGGCCATATCTTTCACCACGAAAAGGATGG
>NZ_JAGHQV010000377.1:0-704 GCF_017744175.1 Thalassotalea sp. G20_0
CAGCTGTGCATGATACTATGCAGGAGTGCATAAATATTACTTCATAATGCGGCAATTTGCGACATTTGCCGCACCTTGCTACATTCTAAAAACCACAATGCAGGAGTCTTATGATGAGTAACCAGAGTGTGCGCCTTGACCCGGCTCTGATGGAGCGGGCCGCCATTATTGCCAAGGCATTGAACCGGACCACGCCGAAACAGATTGAACACTGGGCCAGGATTGGCGAGATCATGGAGGATAATCCGGATCTCCCTTATGAGTTCGTGAAACAGGCATTGATAGCCAAAGCCGAGCTGGAAGCGGGCAAACTGGAGCCCTACCGTTTTGACTGACACCATTGACGTGGTAACCACGCCCACATTCCGCAAAGCGGTCAAAAAACTGAAGCCCAACCAGAAAGCGGATCTGGACAATGCCATCCGGCAGTTGATGGCCGCTCCGCTGCAGGGGGAGCAGAAGAAAGGTGACCTGGCCTTTATGCGGGTGTTCAAGTTCAACATGGCCAAACAGTTGACCCTGTTGGCTTACAGCTATGACGATCACCGGTTGATCCTGGAGCTGATTACCCTGGGAAGCCATGGGAATTTCTACCGAGATCTCAAACGTCTGTTCTGATCATTTCCTACTGTTTTTTCCTTTTCAGTTCCTTCTCCAACTCATACTGCAGCCGATTGCAGTTCAGTGAACGCAGGAACATCACC
>NZ_JAGHQV010000378.1:0-702 GCF_017744175.1 Thalassotalea sp. G20_0
CGGGCCGGATGCAAAACCGGAATTACCACAGACATCACAAGAAACCCGGGAAGAGGCTCAGGAAAAAGAAACCCGGGAAGAGGCTCAGGAAAAAGAAACCGGCTCGAAAGACGTACCCCTTCAACAGTCATCCACGGTCCGCTACCAAGGGAGTGAGGGAACCAGAGGACTGCTTGCCCTTGGCACGCTGGCCAGCTCTTTTCAGCATGCGAATTCGAAAACGATTAATAATCCAGAAGACCTGGGCAAGATTGGTCTAGCAGATTATCCCGAATATCCACCAGACGGCAAATATCAACAGACTGCGAATATTATTGTCAATGAAACCCATAAACTCATTGGCACATTCACTGGGGAGTACGATGGGCAGTGCTATACCATCAGCGGCCTGTATGACTGTTTTGTTGACACTCTGAAAGGCAACAGCAGCATCAGGAACCTTCACTTTACTGATGCCGATATAACTCACAATAAGAAGACCACCGGGTTAGCAGCCTGTGTTGTTGATGAATATGGCACAGTCAGTAATATCTGGGCGGAAAATGTTCATATTCACACCTCGCGTGATGATGCATACGTCGGCATCGGGGGGGGGGAGGTTAAAGGAAAGGTTGCCTGCATCACGGCGGTGGACAGCACGGTCACAACCACGGGTAAGCAAGCATCCGCCGGTATCGGGGGGGGGTTTGTTTCCGGAACGGT
>NZ_JAGHQV010000379.1:0-699 GCF_017744175.1 Thalassotalea sp. G20_0
TCAGTGATCTGTCCGCACAGGAAAACACCCTGCAAAAGACCGATACCTTTCATAAGATGGCCAGCGAATTTGACCAGCTGCTGGTTAGCGGTGAACTGACCGATGAGCAATGGCTGATCCTGAAACAACGGACGGAATCACTGCCCGTTGCCCCCGGATTGGTGACAGGCACCCTGCCAGAACCTTCCGGTAACAGCGTTGTCAGGCTATATACCGGCAGTGTTGCCAATATCGCTGCCAATGTTGTTGCACAATCCGACTGTTATCAACTAGCCACCGGGCAGCAATGGGAAGAGCTCTGGTTTACCAGCAAGCTGAAACTGTCAGGCAAGTTGAGTTTCCAGCTGAGAGAAACCCCTTTATTGACGCAACTCCTTAAGGGTAAACCGGTGGTGTTGTCCGGGCTGGAACATACCCCGACCCTGACAGGGCATCTGGAGTCACTATTGGCACCTGAGCCCTATCTCTGGATTTACGGCCAGAAAAAAGCTCTGCCCAACTGCCAGCTGCATATAGTCTGGCCCACTGACCGACAGCCTGAACGGGGCCCGTGGTTCCACCGCTGGCAACAGCAGCAGGATACCCGGAGTGATCGGTCAGCAGGCAGTGTAGAGTCTGATCGTTTTGAGCCTGACATAGTTGAACTCGGTAAAGCTGAGTCCATTTTGGCAGAATCCATTATGGCCGCCCCCGGTTTGA
>NZ_JAGHQV010000037.1:0-54230 GCF_017744175.1 Thalassotalea sp. G20_0
TGGCCGGTTTAACCCGGCAGCCGCCGGTGCTTCATTATCAGGGCCGGGAGTACGAACTGAACGACCGGCACCGGATTATTCTCACCGGTAATCCGGACCATTATTCAGGGCGGCACCTGGATAACACGCTGAAATCACGGATTCCCACCTTCTTTTATAACCCCTTGCCGGACACGGTGCTGGCCAACGCCATCATTCTGCCCAATCTACCCCGGGCCTGGCCTGATCACCTGAAACAACAGGCCCGTGACCGGCTATTAACTCTGTACAACCAGTTCCGGGAGCTGCTGGAGACCACCCCCAGAGATATCACCGATGTGCTGGCCACCGTCCGCCAGATTCTCCGTCACTGTTCCGCTACCGGGGAAGCCACGTCAGCTCAAGTCAACGCCCTGATCAGGCGGGCATTTATGGACAGTCTGGCCGGTGCTGTAACCACGGAATACCAGCAACGGCTGAACACCCTCAACGTCTGGTACCGGGGCCAGTTCCAGGAAGATCCGTCCCTTTTGGCAGGGGTTGACTCGAGCTTTACTGATTTTATCCAACGACTGCAGGCCGCCAACCCCGATGGTGACTTCTCTGCGGAGCCTGTTCGGCAGCTGGTCTACCACTACTGGCAAAGTCTGGACAAGGATGACTCGGGACGCACCGCCATGCTGGTGGAAGGGCCGGCGGGCTGGGGCAAGGATTTTGTGCTGAAAAGAACCATCCGGCTCTGGCAACAACAGCAAGAGAGGAAACAACGGCCAGTACGTCCGTTTGTCCATATCAATGCCAACCCGAACCAGTGGGCCACTCTGGCCGAGAGCGTTAAACAGGCGATGAGCGGGGGGCAACTGATTGCCATCAGTGAGCTTAACCTGATTCCCAGCCACTATGTAGAAGGGTTGCTGAATAATGTGTTGACCGGCCATGCAGCACGGGGATTTCGCCTGTTTGCCACCATCAACCCCGGCTATTTTGCCGGACGGGAAGCGCTGAGCAAGGCCCTGACGAGCCGCTGCACCCAGGTCAGGCTGGCTGCCCTGACCCCGGAAGACCTGGCAAGGCTGGTGCAGGGATTACCCGAGATACCCGACGGGTTGCCCCAATGGCTGGCGGGTCACTTCCATCAACTGGCCACAGCGCTGAATCAGCAGAACAGCCCAGTGCAACTGGCACTGGACGACCTGTTCAGCAGTGCACGGCAGCTGGCCAGTCACCGCCCTGAACAGTGGGACCAGGCTTTGCAACAACACCTGTCACTGCCCTTTCGCGCCTTGCAGACACCGCTGCCTCCGCTGAAGGAGGATACCGCACGGCTGGAACGAATCCAGCAGGAAGAACAACGGCGCCGGGACCTTGAAGCCAGCGCCAACAGCATACCCGGACTGTTGATGCCCATCACGGTAACATTCGGGCCTGTACTCCGTTGTGGTGATCGGGTAATCACGGTGACACCGGAGGCAACAGATCAGGACGTCATAACGATTGTACAAGCCATGCAGCAAGGAATGGAGATCAACCGTAATAGCGGGCCAATGGTAAACCCGCAACAAAGCGGTCATTCGGCTTACCCTTGTGAATTTGGCGATATTGTTGCTCCCCGCCACTACAAGGTCACCAGGTACTTCCCCAAACACCCTTTAGATTCCCGCCAATATCGTCTCTTTTTTCTGGAGACCCGTCTGGATGAAGACGGCCGGTTGCGCAACTACCCCATCGACTGGACAAATGGCACGGTAACACCTTTGCCAGGATGGCCTGATGAGACCGTCTGGCGGACCGACCTTGGCGCAGATGAACTGCCCGGCAAGTTTACGCTAATCCTGAATAACCAGTGGCAGCCCCTGCCTGCCCTGACGCCCAAAGACCAGCTCCGGGCACTGCGCTGCACCCCGGACACCCCCATTGAGCTGGCCCGAAGCGAGCTGACAGGGCAACTGTTAATCAAAAGTAAGGCATCCTCAGCGTCACCGGTAACGGTGGACTTTATCATTGCCCCCGAGCAAGCCTATTTTACCCGACTGGGACCGGGCGAGTGGCTGACATTACCAGAGAGATTGTGCAGTCAACGGCTTGCAGGTCTGCTGACAGAAAAGATTTTTTCCAAAAAAACCACCACCTGCAAAGCCTATGCAGAGCTGCGTAACATCCATGGGATCCCGGATATCCCGCAACGACTCAGGGCGTTGATGGGTTGGCTGGATACATTTTCCGATAGCAAAAATGTGACCGGGCAAGATGAACAGCTGTTGCTGAATATGCTCAGGGAGAAACAGGGGGCTTGCCGACACAAGGCGACGATTTTCCAGGTGCTCTGCCACTATTGGGGTATTCCTGCGCGGCAAGTAGAGAATGCTTCGCACCGTTTTGTTGAAATCAGCCCCGATGGCGGCCACACCTGGCGACAATACCAACTCGGGGGGGGCGGACGGTCCACTGCAGATATCACAGAACCCGACTGGGGGGATTATCATCAACCAGGCTATTGTGAGCTGATACCAATCGAGGGGTATGCCGATTCCGACCAACTTAGCGATTCAACGGAAGACATCATTATTTCAATTAACATTTATCTGGATTGTCTTACAAAACAATTGCAGTTAAGCAAAAGCGCAATCCTTTTTACCACAATTTTGCATGAACTTAGAGATATCTACTCTGCACTCAACAGAATACCTGAAGACTCCGACATTTGTATCAGAGATTTTGGGGAAAATTGGGGGATACTGTTATCGCCACAAATGTTTTATCGGTTTGGTGAAACCATAAAAGATTGGGAAAGTATCATAGAAAAAAGCACCTGGCGTATGGCGGAGAATAATAGCAATAGCGGTATGAAAGGTTGCTTCATTGAAAGTCAAATGAAGATATTATCTCAGCTGATACGGGCACAAGAGCCTGATGTGCACTATTTGAACTGGCTATGTGACCTTTACCGTTCAGTGCCTCAATTTCTGAAATACATATTATTGGCTATCTTACAGAGTTTCTCTGGGTCCTGCGACTCCTGTCAGTTAAAAGACCGGATAAAATCATTGCTTATGTCTTATTCTCTAAAGCCTATAAAAACTAATAGTCTCAGGCCAAGAAGAAATGATGATATACGACTTGCACAGTGCTGCATAAACCTTATCAAAACGATGACCATGAGTCGGTCCCTTTTGGAGCGGCTATCGCAGCATCGCATCCATCAACAACTCCACCATCAGCCTGTGGGCAATAGCGTTATCATCCCTGATAAGCTTATGTCCGGCGAGGCGGCTTTCCTGAACATATCAAAATCTACAAGCTACAAACCCATTATCTTCGATTGCACTTCTTTACCAACAGTAGAGGTAAACAGCAAGATTATTCGAAGAAGAAAATCCGGAATAAGGTCAGAAATTAGAGAAATATATGAGAGTGAAAAGAGTTTTGTAGCGTTAGACAAGTTAATAAAAAAGACATTCTTTTATTGGCTGGCAGCACACCACATGAATGACACTCCTCCCATTTGGCTGACTCGCCTTTATGATTTCTATTATGTTACGGCGCAGCCTTTCTGGGAGATGCTCCTTACGTATAACAATCACAATGTTGATCCCATGGCCCAATTAAAATTACCCCCGGAACCTATAAAAAACTGTTTTAACCAACCTTCCGCTGTCGTTCTTCAAAAGGATGATCTGCTTGCTCTTTTAGACGAGTTTCTTGCATTGATTGCAGATTAGGAAAGCGGATTAGGAAAATAGAGGAAAGGGAAAAGCCTTCCGGGTATGACAAAAACAAGATGGCTTGCCACCATAGAATGAGTCACCCAAGTGGCTGTTCGAGAATGTTCATGCGTTTGCCGTGGAAGGAACTTACTTATTATCTTTTTGTCCAAGAATTTTTTGAACTCACGAACACCGGCATTTATAAATCAGGCACGGATGATCAAATGGACAAAACAACAAATGAAACTATCAACTACTACTCCTTTCCAAATCAAACAATAACCCATTCTTTATTACATCGGGCGGAAGACATAAGGAAAATATCGGGTTTTTCCGATGGAGACGTCAAGCTTCAGCAACCTTCAATCAAGCGAATAAATTTAACAGAATCCCAGTCAGTCCCAACGCCTGATCTGGCACGAAGGCCTGCTGCTGCCTGTCAAGTTACCTGTCACTTGCCAGCTGATCACTCTCCCGCCTGCTTCCCGGATCAGGAAGCGGTCCATCAGAGCCTGAGCACCGGTGAGTTTTATTTTGCCAATACCCCGTTAACCCAACAGAGAATTATTGATCACTTACGCCATGAACAGTCCGCAACCTATTGCATTCGTGCGCTGGATGATCTGGAAAAAAACGGCCTGATGCAACAAACCTGGCTGGAGGACGGCCAGATACGCAACGCAGAAGGTCGGCTATTTACTCATGAGCCGATAACCCTGATTTTTGACCTGACCACCATGACCCCCGGTGATATCGCCAGCTTGAATGACCTGCTTCAGGTGGGGCCCAAATGTAACGATAAACCACTGGGCGACCGGGTCCGGCGGGTATTTCTGGTCAACCACGGGATGCTGGACGGGAGCCAGCCCGCCAACCCCGATCTCTGGCGCAGATTGGGGAAAATGCCGGAAAAGGTCGTAGCAAAAACCGACTATATTACCGATTCGGTCACTGATGAAACCTTGCTGGCCCAAAAAACCACGGAAGACATCCCGGCCAATGTCCCCCGCATCACCATCGACTTTGCCGCGACCGACCATTGGTACCGCCAACTGTTTGGTGGTATCACCCTCAATGGTCGGGGTCGGCTGGTTTCTTCTGACGGGGTCCTGGCCAACCTGAAAGAAAGCACCCACCTGGTGCTTAACAACGCACCCTGGGAAGACCCTGGCTTCCAGACAGCCCTGGCAACGGCCATACGGGTTGGCGGATTCACCACCAACCGGCAGTGGGTCAGGCTGCCTGAGCAGATCTCCCTGTCCGTAGCCCATGTCTGTGCCACCGAACTCAAGGCCCGGAAAGATCAGACGATCAGCGACAACACAGCTTTTTGCCCCCAAAGCCCGTTTGTGGTGATCAACGGCAGCTCAATCGAGCGTCTAAAAGGCCATGTGATGATAGAGGGCACTGCCGTTGTGCAAACGGATATGCTCGCCAATCTGCTGCAAGGTTGCAGGCAACTGGTGCTCACTGGCGAACTGGACGACAAACAGTGGTTATGGTTACTGTGCCGACTGGAGGCGTTACCGGAGAGTAAAAGACCATGGCTGTTTTCCAATTTGCCAACCGACCGGTTGCTCGCTGCAAGTGCTGACCACTGGCCAACCACTGGAGCCAACAACCAACACTGCGCCACTGTCATCTATCAGATCAACCCCGGGGACACTCTGGAATCCCTGCAACAGGTCAACCTCACCAGCCAGGACCGTTTCACCTTTTCCCTGACCAACAGTCCACTGTTGACTGCCCTGATCAATGGGACGCCGATTACCCTGTATGGTCTGGAGCGCAACCCGGAATTGGCTGCCAACCTGGAAACCCTGTTGTTGCCTGCCCCATACCTGTTTATTCATGGGCACAAGATGGATCTGCCAAAGGCACGGGTCACCTTCGTGCCCCCCCCGGGGCAGCAAACCACCGGCTCGGCATTGATCAACGCCCTGCTCAACGTTTCCGACAGCCAACCCGCACCGGCAAACCCGGTCTACTCCCTGCTGATGTCACTGCCTCGCTCCTGTCAAAGGCGCTATCCGGACAGGCCGCCCTGGACCGGGGAGGATTTTCAGCATCAGTTTGAGCAACAGGCCGAGGCAGAGCGCCAGCTGGATGGTAGCCCTGAGCGTCTGCCCTGCCATCAACGCCGTGCCTTGCATGTGCTGTTGGCCAAGGCGTATCGCGGTGATCCGGAGATTTACAGTTTCATCAAGGCCAAAATTGCCGGTTATTATCCGGATCACCCCGCCGACAACCGGGCCGACCGATTCGCCCTGGAGCACTGGCTGGCCCACCACCCGGCCCCGGAGCTGAGGGACATCAATGACGATTTCTGGGCGCTGGCCCGGCACTGTCCGGCCACGGTACACCAGGACAGCAAAGGACCGGATGACATAAATAACAACTCGGTGAAAGAGCTGGCCACCTGTGTGGTCGCCGCCGCCCCCCGGGCACAGCAGTGGACCCTGGCGCAGCGACTGGGGGTCGATCTTCGGCTGGCCCGGCAAAAACGCTTGTTTGACGGGAACCTGCGCTCAGCCTTAAAAGATACCCTGATTGCTCATCGGTCATTACTCAGGCAAGACACCATCATCAGCCAAACGGCCGGGACGCTGGAGAGCCAGATTGCCGCCATTGTGATGAAAGATCAGACCGATCAACAGAAATCACAACAGATCCGGGAGGTACTGGCCACGGCCTTTGAGAATGTTCAGTTACCCGGGCAGTGTCAGGACCTGCCCGACGCCCTCCTTGCCCGGCAGCGCCCTGACCGGTCCCGGCAGGAGCGGCGTCTGGTGCATTTGGCCCGGAGGGTCCGGGAGCATCCCTTGGTGTTCCTGCAAGGTGAGGCCGGAGCCGGCAAGACCTTTATGGCCAGGGCCATTGCGGCCAGGGCCGGTTATCCAGACTGTCAGGTGCTTCAGCTTGGGCCCAACGACACTCAGGAAGCCCTGTTTGGCGGACCGCAGTTGGTCAGTTATTCAATGGGTGATGGGGCGGAGGATCACCGCACCGAATTTCGCGAAGGGCCACTGCTGCAATGGGCATTATCGAAAGATCCGCCCCTGCTGGTGCTCGATGAAGCCAACCTGGCGCCAGAAGGCCTGCTGGCCCCCCTGGCCGGTTTAACCCGGCAGCCGCCGGTGCTCCATTATCAGGGCCGGGAGTACACACTGCCTGAACAGCAACGGCACCGGATTATTCTCACCGGCAATCCGGACCATTATTCAGGACGACACCTGGATAACACATTAAAATCACGGATTCCCACCTTCTTCTACAACCCCCTGCCGGACACCGTGCTGGCCAGCGCCATCATTCTCCCCAACCTGCCAGCGGCCTGGCCTGAGCACCTGAAACTTCAGGCCCGTGACCGGCTATTAACCCTGTACAGCCAGTTCCGAGCGCTGCTGGAGCAGACCACACCCAGAGATATCATCGATGTGCTGGCCACCGTTCGCCAGATTCTCCGGCACTGTGCCACTACCTTGAGCACACCAGGGCAAGTCAACGCCCTGGTCCGGCGGGCATTTATGGACAGCCTGGCCGGTGCGGTCACCCATGACTGCCGGCAGCGGCTGGACACCCTCAACCGCTGGTACCAGGGCCAGTTCCCCGAAGACCAGTCCTTTATCGCAGGGGTCGACCAGAGCTTTGCTGTTTTCCTGAAGGAGCTGCAGGCCGCCAACCCCGATGGTGACTTCTCGCCAAAGCCTGTCCAGCAACTGGCTTACCGCTATTGGCAAAGTCTGGACAAGGATGACTCGGGGCGCACCGCCATTCTGGTGGAAGGCCCGGCGGGCTGGGGCAAGGATTTTGTGCTGGGCAGAACCATCCGGCTCTGGCAACAACAGCAAGGAATGAATCGCCCATTTGTCCATATCAATGCCAACCCGAACCAGTGGACCACTCTGACCGAGCACGTCAAACAGGCCATGAGCCGGGGGCAACTGATCGCCATCAGTGAGCTTAACCTGATTCCCAGCCATTACGTAGAAGGGTTGCTGAATACTGTATTGACCGGCCAGGCAGCACCGGGATTCCGCCTGTTTGCCACCATCAATCCCGGCTATTTTGCCGGACGGGAAGCGCTGAGCCAGGCCCTGACCAGCCGCTGCACCCAAATCAGGCTGGCCGCCCTTGCCCCGGAAGACCTGGCAGAGCTGGTGCAGGGATTGCCCGACATACCCGACGGGTTGCCCCAATGGCTGGCGGGTCACTTCCATCAACTGGCCACAGCGCTGCATCAGCAGAACCGCCCGGTGCAACTGGCCCTGGACGACCTGTTCAGCAGCGCCCGGCGTCTGGCCGGTCACCGCCCTGAACAGTGGCATCGGGCCTTGCAACAACATCTGTCACTGCCCTTTCGCGCTTTAAAGACACCGCTGCCGCCGCTGCAGGAGGAGGATAGCGCACGCCTGGCACGAATCAACCAGGAAGAACAACGGCGCCAGGACCTTGAGGCCATGGCCAATAGCATACCCGGTCTGTTGACGCCCATCACGGTAAAGTTCGGGCCTGTACCCCGTTGTCGTGACCGGGTAATCACCGTGACACCGGAGACAACAGATCAAGACATCATGACGATTGTGCAGGCCATGCAACAAGGCCCGGCGATCAACCGCAAGAGCAGGTCAACGGTAAAGCCGAAAAAAACCGGTCATTCGGCTTACACCTCCACATTTGACGATATTGTGGCTCCCCACCACTACCAGGTCACCAGATACTTCCCCGAACGCCCTTACGATGCCCGCCAATATCGTCTTTTCTTTGTGGAGACCCGTCTGGATGAAGACGGCCGGTTGCGCGACTACCCCATCGACTGGACCCATGGCACGATAACATTTGTACCAGGATGGCCTGTTGATACCGTCTGGCGGGCCAACCTTGGCACCGATGAACTGCCCGGCAACATTGCGTTAACCCTGAATAACCAGTGGCAGCCCCTGCCTGCCCTGACGCCCTCGGACCAACTCCGGGCACTGCGCTGCACTCCGGACACCCCCATCGAGCTGGCCCGAAGCGAGCAGACAGGGCAACTGTTAATCAAAAGTAAGGGATCCTCATCACCGGTCACGGTGGACTTTATCATTGCCCCCGGGCAAACCTATTTTACCCCACTGAAACCGGGCGAGTGTCTGACATTACAAGAGGGATTGTGCAGTCAACGGCTTGTAGAAGTCCTGGAAGAAAATATTTTTTACTCCGAAACCAACACCTGCAAAGCCTATGAAGAGCTGCGTGGTATCAATGGGGTCCTGGATATCCCACAACGACTCAGGGCGTTGATGGATTGGCTGGATACATTTTCCGACAGCAAAAATGTGACCGGACAAGATAAACAACTTTTGCTGAATATGCTCAGGGAGAAACAAGGGGTTTGCCGGCACAAGTCGATGATCTTCCAGCTACTCTGCCACTATTGGGGTATTCCAGCCCGGCAAGTAATGAATGCTTCGCACCGTTTTGTTGAGATCAGCCCCGATGGCGGCCACACCTGGCGACAATACCAACTCGGTGGTGGCGGACGGGTTACTGCAGATATCACAGAACCCGACTGGGGGGAGTATGGTCAACCAGGTGGTTCTGACCTGAAGCCACCCGCTACAAGAGGGTATGCCTATTCCGACCGATTTATTAATTCAACGGAAAGTGGCTCTGTGTTACGGCGCAAAATTGAGAAGTCTCTTGGGTGTCTTGAAGCTTCATTACTGTCGTGCAATAAAAGATCAGTCTTGACTGATCTTATGCGCCAACTTAAAGATGACTATTCTACATTCATCAGAGGACCGGAAGACTCCAGCGCTTTGCCGGATAATTGGGGGGTGCTATTATCGCCACAAATGTTTTGCCTGTTTGATGACAAAATACAAGACTGGGAATGTATCATAAAAAAAAGTGCCTGGAATTTTTCAGTTGTCAGGGATATTGGAAGAGAAGATATCAAAAATCAACTGAAACCATTATATCGACTGATACATGCACAAGAGCCTGATGTGCACTATTTGAACTGGCTATGTGACCTTTACCGCTCGGTGCCTCAATTTCTGAAATATGAATTATTGACCATCTTACAGACGCTCTCTGGGTCCTGTGATTCCTGTCAGTTAAAAAGCCGGGTAAAAGGAATGGTTGAGTCTTATTCTCCAGGACCCGGAACAGATAGGCGTCTTGAATACGAAAATCCACGATTTTCACAGTACTGCATAAACCTTTTCCAAACGATGACCTTGAGCCACTCCCTTTTGGGGCGACTATCCCAGTCTTGCATCCATCAACAACTCCACCACCAGCCTGTGGGCAATAGCATTATCATCCCTGAAAAACTGATTTCCGGCGAGGCGGCTTTCCTGAATGTATCAAAATCTACAAACTACAAACCTATTATTTTCGACTGTACTTCTTTGTCCAAAAATGCGATGAACGATAAGATTGCTGAAAAAATAAAATCCGGCTTAAAGCCAGTAATTAGCGAAATATGTGAGAGTGAAAAGGTTCGTGTTTCCAACGGAGCAATAAGAAAAATATTCTTTATTTGGCTGGCAGCGCATCACAGGAATGATGCCACTCCTCCAATTTGGGTGACTCAACAATATAATATCTATTCTGAGGCAAAGCGGCCTGACAATGAGCCGTTGCTTACAGCTGCTAATCAGCAAGATGACCCCATGACCGAATTAAAATTACCTCCAAAACGTTTAAAAGAGTATTTTAACCGGCCTTCCGCTGTCGTTCTTCAAGAGGATGATTTGCTTGTTCTTTTAGATGAGTTCCTTGCACTAATCGCAGATTAGGAAAATAGGGTAGAACGGACCTCCTTTTTTCCGGCAGACAGAAACTCGTAGAGCTTTTCGAAACGATTCAGGTTGATTGGCGGGCTTTTTATGGGCAGTGTTACAAGGCCAGTCTGATAGACTCAAACCAGGCTACAGATTCCGGCAATCGCTGCTTTCTGAGTTTATAAAGGTACTCATCAACGGTGACGGGCGGATTCTTCAAGCCAGCTCTTGCTGAACGTATGGCCCCGATCACCTCTGCCGGATGTAAATCGATCAAATCATGAATAAAGCTGTCCGGATGTATGGCCTGAAGTCCATAAGGCTCAAGCGCGTCATCCGGAAAGTCCTTCAGATTATACGTTACGATCACATCGGAACTGGCAGCAATGGCAGCAGCGACCACATGCCGGTCATCCTCATCCGGTAAGACAACTGAGTTAATCAAATGTTCATAGCCTTCCACCAAGGCATCACGAACATGGGCATTCATTAACTCCCTTGTTCGTTGCAGGTAGCCTTCATCAATGTCTGGCTTGTTTGCCTTCAGGTTGCGCGTCCACTCATCATGAATTGCCTCTGTCCATTTAGCCCGGAAGGTATCGGTCAGGGCCAGTCGCATCAGAACATCCCGGAGGACAGACGGGTAAAGCACACAGGCATCATAAACTACCGTAAACTGAGAGGCCATCAATACTCCGGATCATACTTCTGGGACAGGGCAGAAAGCTCATCCAGCGCAGATGACCGCCTGGCATCCACAGCCATCTTGTAGTCCATCAAATCCTGATAGCGAACCCGCCGATGACGCCCCACCTTATGATGGGGAATTTCCCCCTGTTCCAGCATCCTGACCAGATAAGGCCGGGAAACATTGAGAATATCTGCCGCCTCCTGGGTCGTTAGCTCAGCATGAATAGGAATAATTTTTACCGCATTACCCTGCCCGAGTTGAGCAAGGATATCAGCCAACAAACTCAAGGCTCGGGTAGGGATGGAAATAGCGTGTTTCTTCCCATCTCTGGCACTGATATCAATCTGCTGGGTCTCCCCCCCGGTTTCCAGATAGGCGGAAATCTCCCGGCTACACTCTTGCGCTATGGCCACTTCTTCGGCGGTGGGCAACGCCAGTTTGTCTTTGATCGTCATAATAAATCCCTGAAGACTGGCTTCCTGAATAAGGTTACTTCTTACAGTCTAATCGAAATAAACGAAATAGCAATAAACGAAATATTCGAAAACGCTTCGGCACATTAACAGCTGCACATAATACGTATTCCCAAGCCAGCCAGCTAACTAATAACGTCACTGCCCGTGGGTTTACCCACAAACTAACTTCAGCCCTTTTTCCAAGGAGGTGACACTTATCAATCTGCTGAAAATCAGCTGTAGGTACATTTATGATCAGTGGTTTCTACTGCAAATCCATCAGGGGGCACCCATTTTCAGGGTGGCGTTTTGTTATTTGTAGCGTGGCATCGGCCTGCGCTGGGCCATGGAATTCCAACTTACTTATTGAGGGAAGAAACGAACACGGCGAATAAAGTAACCACCGTCAATAAAGAAGGCTATTTTGTGCATACATCCTCGGAAACGCAAAAAGCCTGCAACCGTGGCCATTCGCTAAATTTATGAATGGGCACTGTTACAGGCCTGTTACTAAAGATATAGCCGCCGGGGCTGAATGTGCAAGTTTAAGTGACTTTCAGCCCGGTCCAACCCACAACGTTCTCCTCTGCCTCCTCTGCTTTTATCAACCTTTGGTATCTTCCAGCGCCCCGGTCAGGGTGCTGGCGGCTTCGGCGTCGGTTTCCCCGTGTTCCATATGGTCGATATGGGCGAGGCGGCTGAGGTAGCGGAGGACTTCGATCAGCTTTTTCCGGTCGTTCCAGGAGGTGGACACCCCGGTTTTCAGGTAGTTTATACCCTGTTGGGCGGATTCCTGTTTGATGGTCTCGTGGATGGCAAACAGGGCGTGGCGCACAATGGAGGCATCGAAACCGTGTTCTTTACCGTGAAAATCCCGGAACTCAAGATGCAAGCAACCGCCCTGTACAGAACAAAAAACTTTCGTATTAATAAAAAACTCAGGCTTATTTCTGTGCCTGCTGTGCCTGAGCCAGATAGCCGTAATCGACCAGTTTGTTCAACCAACGGCCGCATCCTTCCTGACCATCAAACCCTCGTAATCAGAGTTAGGATCAATGGTAGTTCATTTTCGTAATCCTCCCAGTGGAGCCCATGGCATGACTGGCGAAGAAGAGATAACCGATGTTGCAGCATCTCGATCGCAGGGCAGAATTCTAGCGGGAATGGTCAGTAGCTGACATACTTCCATAGGGCGGCCTCTCGCAGATGATTCTTTTGTCACATGAAAATCATAGCTGCGTTTGGTCGCCTCTCCTGTTTGGGTATTTTGGCTCCGGGACGTAAATCCTATGCTCCGGGGTCTGTAGTTGTGCTCAGTATGAGACTTTCACCCAAACAATAATCATCCTCCACCAATTGGCTCACCGCATAGTAACAAACTCCTCAGCGGAGGTTGGGTGAATGGCAACGGTGTCATCAAACTGAGCCTTGGTAGCTCCCATCTTTAAAGCAACAGCAAAACCCTGGAGCATTTCATCCGCACCGTGACCAATCGCATGGATACCGACGATTTTTTCTTCTGCACCGACAGTTATCAGCTTCATTCGTGATGGCTGGCGATGACTGGTCAATGCGCTGTACATGGCCGTAAACTGGCTGGTATACACTTTGACATTATCATCACCGTAAGCTTCACGGGCAGCCAGTTCCGTTAAACCCACTGTACCGATCGGAGGGTGGCTGAAGACAACCGTGGCCACATTGTCGTAGTTCAAATGCTCATCCGGTTTATTATTGAAAAGGCGCTCTGACAGGCGGCGACCCGCAGCAACAGCAACCGGTGTCAATTCAACCTTGCCGATGTTGTCACCCACGGCATAAATGCCAGCAACATTGGTATTCTGGTATTTATCAACCGGAATGTAACCCCGTGCGTCCACCGTAACACCTGCTGCATCAAGATTAATACCCGCAGTATGTGGCTTACGGCCTACAGCCCAGATCACCGTATCAACATTTAATAAGTTACCGTTTTCCAAATGAACGGTCAGACTTCCATCGTCTTCTTTTACAACTTCTTTTGGTACTGAATGGGTATGAAGCTGAGGACCTTCGGACGCCATTACTTCTACCAGCGTATCAGACAGCATCGCTTCAAAATTACGCAATGGCTTGTGTTTACGAACCAGCAAATGCGTTTCACTGCCCAGGGCGTGTAGCACACCGGCCAGTTCAACAGCTATGTAACCCGCACCCAATACAGCCACCCGGCCAGGGCGCTCAGTCAACTCAAAGAACCCATCCGAGTCGATACCGTATTCGGCTCCGGGAACGTCTGGAATCAGGGGCTCACCACCGGTTGCAATGGTGATATGGTCCGCTGTGTAATGCTCACCATTCACCTCTACTGTTCTGGCATCAACAAATCGTCCATAGCCGTTTATTACGGTAATTTTATTATTGCCAAGAACCCGTTCATAAGAAGCATGTATACGACTGATGTAAGCCTCCCGACTATCGACGAGCTTGCTCCAGCTAAATGACTGCAACTGCTGGTCAATGCTGATATCAAAGCCGTAGTCAGGCCCATAACGACAGGCATCAGCAATTTGCCCGGCAAACCACATGGCTTTCTTGGGAACACACCCTACGTTTACGCAGGTTCCTCCCAGATGCTTAGCCTCTACCAGCGCCACTTTTTTCCCGTACATAGCTGCACGATTTGCTGAAGCGATACCACCGCTTCCGCCGCCGATTACCAGATAATCAAAGTGGTTTGATGTCGTCATTTTATTGTCCTGATCATTGCAGAGCCGACATAAGCCTGCCCCGTGAAAGTCTCTGAGTACTATAAGGTCAAACTGCCCGATTTAAAGTATTAATGTGCATTTGATACCTAACTAAGTAGTTAACCAAATGAAATCATATTTGTTACATCTATTCCGAAGGTTACATCCAGAGGGTAAACGCAGTAACAGGAAAACTGCACCAGACATCTGGCTATAAAATATGAATGACCTGCTTACTCCTTATTTACCAAGGCCTGTAGAGACATTTATAAAAGCTGGCACACCGCTTGTATTATGTCAGGCGAGAACAAAAATCGTCAGAACATAACAACAATAACAACGACGACTCCCAGCCTACAAAAATAATAATATATGGCCGGGCCACTCAAGCAGACAGGTTTGCACGGTACTTTAAGGTAGCCGACAAACAGGGATAAGAAAGCCGAGAAGACTGACTGAGTCTGGTAACAGGCGACAAAAGGCAGCGCGGGCATTCGACAGGGAAGAAATAAAGAGCTTCTGCGTATCTGTAAACCTGTTTGTTTGTTTATTTTTTCATTCTATAAACTTCTCCCCCCCCTTTCTTATTTAACTCTCTTCTTTACTCCCCGGAATCCAGCCTGTGACAACTTGAAGCAGGTCGATATGTCGAGTTAGTGCTATGTTGTGAATTTTGGGTATCTACTCACAAACCATTGGTATCTCAAATTATGACCAACGATGAACAAATCGAAGCCGCCAGAGCCTATATTGCTCTGTCCAATGCGCACAGGCTGGACTGGATATCTCAAATGTTTGATGAAAGTGCCAGCTACTACTCTGCCTTTCTTGGTGACTTCCAGGGAAAGGCCGCCATTCTTGATATGATGACTGCTTTTTTTTCAGAAATCCCTGATGTGAACTGGCATGTTAACAGCTACCGCAGCCTGAATGGCTGTTGTGTAGAACTTGAGTTTGTCAGAACAGGTACTGATATTGCGTCGGATGAATCTGTGAATGTACCAGGTGTAGAAAGGATTTTTTTCTCCAAAGAAGGTCTGATCAGTCGTATAGAAGTGCATAAACCCTGAACCATGTTCGTCTGTTACCCGGGTTACACTCTTCACAACCCAGTACTCAACAAGTAACAGTTTACCCTTTTTCCATGGCATGACCTGAACGGTGCAGGAAAAATAATCTATCTAAATATCAAACAGTTAAGCAACGACAGAAGTTATTGGCACACCCTTTGTATATAACCAGTCGCAAACAAAAAAATGCCAAATAATAACAACTACATGGCAAATCCTGACCACCAATAACAAAAACAACAGGTCGGTGATTAAAGCAGATAAGTTTGCATGATACTGAAGGACATCAACTGGCAAAGTGCTGGAATGTAAACAAGATTGCCGCAGCTTTTTTAAAGACTGCACCATCAGGAAGGCAACGGGACATACCAGACATCTGTCAGTCAATAACAACAATAAAGATGCCTGGTAGTTTGTAAACTTATCTGCTTATCCTTTTCTACGCTGTAACGTAAATCTGGGTACTACTTTCAAGAATCAGACAGATAAACTCTGCAATATTCAGGGCTCCAGCGCTTGCCTCTGACTCTGGCTTCCAGTGTAGTTTGTTCACATTTAGGTGCCAGCCCCTCTTCCTGCGCCTTTCTGGCTACGGCAATCGCTATATCACAGGTCACCTGATGAATACGGTTCAATTCAGGAAGAAGAGCGGCGTCCGGATTCATAACCGCTGGCGAGGCCATGGCCAGTGTTTCCACCGCTGCATCCAGCATACCATCAGATACTCTTTCAGCATCGCTGGCCAAGACACCAAGACCCAGCCCCGGGAAGATATAGATATTGTTACATTGGGCGACAGGGTAACGGTTACCATTGTACTCAACCGGATCAAATGGGCTACCAGTAGCAATCAACGCCCGACCTTCACTCCACTGAATAATATCTTCTGGCGTGGCTTCAACCTGGCTGATGGGGTTGGACAGTGGGAAGACAATGGGGCGCTCATGGTTCTCAGCCATTTTTTCAATGACTTCCCGGGTGAACAGGCCTGGCTGACCTGATACTCCAATGATAGCGTCTGGTCTGGCGTAGGTGACAACGTCTAACAATCCGGGATTCTCATCACACCCCCATTGACGGAGCTCTTCACAACTTTGTACCAGGCGCTGCTGGAACGGCCGCAGGTCTGCCATCTGATCATTCAGCACGCCATGGCGGTCAACCATGAAGATTCGCTGACGGGCTTCTTCTTCACTGAGTCCCCGACCAACCATCAGGCGGATCAACTGCTCGGCAATACCGCAACCAGCTGAGCCGGCACCAAGGAAGGCAATGGTCATCTCCTCAATGGACTTGCCTGCGGCTTTGGCCGCCGCCAGCAGTGATGCGGCAGTCACACCGGCTGTACCCTGAATATCATCATTGAAAGAACAGAGTTCATCCCGGTATTTTTCCAGCAGTGGTGTTGCATGGTCGATGGCAAAGTCTTCAAATTGTAACAGTGCTTTCGGCCAGCGACGTTTCAGTGCACGAATAAAGTCGTCCACGAACGCATAGTATTCATCATCTGCAATTCGCTCATGACGCCAGCCCAGGTAATTCGGGTCATTCAGTAACTGTCGGTTATTGGTGCCGCAATCCAGGACGATAGGCAGTGTTTTGTTCGGTGCGATGCCACCCACCGCACTGTAGAGAGACAGCTTGCCAATACAGATCCCCATACCGCCAATACCCTGGTCGCCCAGGCCCAGAATACGCTCACCATCCGTGACAACAATCACTTCAATATTGCGCTTGAAGTTGGCCAGCATGGCTGAGATATGTTCACGCTGGGGATAGGAAATGTAGATGCCTCTTGGTCGACGGTAGAGGTCGCTGAAGCGCTGACAGGCCTGCCCTACAACCGGCGTGTAGATGATAGGCAGCATTTCCTGAAGATAACGTTGCAGGAGAGCATAAAACAGTGTTTCGTTGGTATCCTGCAATGCGCGCAGATAGATGTGCTTCAGTATCGGCGTAGGCTTGACGGAGAAAGACTTATAAGCTCGACGACATTGTTCCTCCATCGACTCTACCCTTGGCGGCAGAAGACCATGAAGGTCCAGCTCACTCCGCTCCTCCATAGAAAAAGCGGTCCCTTTGTTCAACAGGGAGTTTTCCAGCAACAAACGGCCTGTGAGGCCAGTATGGATGCTTTGGTCGTGTTCGCTCATTGTTTTCCTACGTTTTTTCGGCCGATGTGTCAGCCGTTTTTTCAACAAAAGTGTAACCGCAACTGCTGATATAACAGGCAGTGTCAGCAGGGGCACAAAGGATAATCCTTAGTGCAGGAGCAGAACAAACGGAATAACCGAAATAATCAAACATGTATATCGTCGGCAGCAACTGTCTGAAAAACAGACTGTCTCAAAGATTTGGTGGATTTTGCCCTGAGGCTAAGAACTGGTATTTTGTTACCTTGCAGTAGCATTGTCACATTTTGTGGTAGCCAGGTAACAAATCACAACCGACGAACTGTGCATTATTTAATCATAAAAAAACACGTCATCATTCGGAAACCACGTACAGCAAGGCATCAGGGAATTGTCTCTATTTTTGGCACAGCAGTTGTATTAGTTAAAGCAACAAGAACAAAACACCCACCATAAAAACAATAACAGGGTTTGGTGCCGACTCATCAGAGCGTTTTATAACAAGAACAATAAAGAGTCGGCAGTAACAAGCAGATGGGTTTACAAGGTGCTTTTTTGCGGACACAGCACCAACAGGGATACCAGAGCGCTTAGAAGATCAGCTAAATCCGGAGTAATATCGGAAAGGCGGCCAGGCAAAACTGGGGAATATGGAAGTTAAATAAAGCTATTTTCCACACAGCTTGCAAACCCATCTGTTTGTTTTCCTTTTAAACCTGCTTTCTGGAGCGTCTAAGCTGCGAAAGTAGCATCCCGGTCATCATCAGGCCGCACCCTAAAAAACCTCTCAGTCCAAGCTGCTCGTCCAGCAATAACCTGCCTCCCAGCACTGCAAAAACAGCTTCCAGGCTCATAATGATAGCCGCATGGGAAGAAGCTGCATCTCTCTGGGCAATGATTTGAATCGTAAAGGCGACCCCGGTAGAAAGAACGCCGGCGAACAGCAGAGGCCCTGCACTTTTTAGAATGGCATCAAGGCTGATAGGTTCAAGATAAAGAGCAACCATCATGCTGCATAAAGCGGTCATAAAAAACTGTATTAATGACAGCCTCAGCGGATGAACATGCCGGGAAAGCCAGCCAATAAGCAGTATTTGAACGGCATACATAAGGGCAGAGCCTAACGTCAGCACGTCACCTTTATTGAAGTTCAGGCCATCCTGTACGGTCAGGAAGTACAGGCCCGCCAGCGCAATGGCTCCACCCAGCCAGGTTGCAGGGCGGGTACTATGCCCAAACCAGATCCCCAGTATTGGTACCAGAATGATATAGAAACCGGTGATAAAGCCAGAGTTACCCGCTGTGGTATACAACAGACCAACCTGTTGAAAGGATGAAGCAAGAAAAAGCACGACACCGGTCAATGGCCCCCATTTCAGCAGCAATTGACTGTCGTATTGCTTTTTATGGCCGGAGACTTTCTTTCTGGAGATGTTTTCCAATAGAAAATAAACCGGTAATAACGAAATAAAGCCCAGAGCAAAACGGCAGGCATTAAACAGAAATGGTCCAAGATGCTCCATGCCTTTGATCTGGGCAACAAAGGCAAATCCCCATATGGCAGACACCCCCAGTAGTAGAATATCTGCTCGAAGCGCTTTGGTTTTCACAGTGCACAACCCGGCTTGTTGTGGCCATCCTTTTGTCAGGCTGGCCCGATTATTATTGGTGAAGGCTTATACCGCTATCAGCGGCTTATCATTGTCGCCTGATTTTTTTGCTCAGATCATTTTGCCACCAGCAGCAAAGCTCGAAAAGCGTTTATCGACTGATGGTGCAAACCCGGGAAAATAGACTAAGCCTTCATGGCACAATACCATTACCAATAATTACTTTCTTAAGGTTCGGACAAGCCTATGGTCGATATGCATCAAACCTGTTGTTCTCTGCTGCCTGAGCTGTCTGAACAGGACATGGGGCGACTGGCAAAAATTTTCCGGCTGCTGGGAGACACCAAAAGACTGCAGCTGGTCATTGCCTGTCTTGAAGAGCCACAGCCTGTATGCTGTCTATCGGAAATTTCGGGCATGTCGCAACCTTTAACCAGCCATCATCTGCGCAGTTTGCGGGAAGCCCGAATCCTGCGATCAACCCGCAAAGGAAAGCAGGTACTCTATGAGTTGGATGACCACCATATCCGTCATGTCATTCTTGATATGGCTAATCATGTTAAGGAGCGTCAGTAAGATAGTACGGGTTATTGCTTGAGTTTATTTTCCTGGATGCTGAAAGCTGCTTCAATATGAGGTCTAAGGATGGATCTGTTTTTATGTTGAGTCATAGACAAGGCAATATCCACTTTGGAAAACTCATTGAGCTTGTTTTTCTGTTTTTGCATCTCTTTGATGTGGCCGAATGCATTTTCAAGATGAACTCTTGCCCCATGGGTAGTTGCACCCTCAGCAGGAGTCGTATCCACGCAATAAGCGCCATTAAAATCGTACGCCTCCATTCTTTCACCACTGGCATGGTTTATAGAGTTGAAGGCAGCTGATACCAAGGCACCAGCGGCAGTGGCATGGTTTTTTTCAGACTTGCCGTTTTGTACACCATGAGAACTGAAAGATTCTTCTATCAATTCGCCAATCGAATTTAAGTACATCATTTCGTCAATTCTGGCCTGAAATTCATCCGGTGTGGCAATGTCTGAACTATGCTCTATCTTTCGCTCCGCCAGTGAGGTTGATGGTTTAGTGTTCTCCCCCGAGGCTTCTGGTATCTGCTTGATGGCCTCAGTGGAAGTCACCTGTTTATTGTCAGCGGTTTTACCCGGAGAATCAGACACAATGTCATTATCTGAAATAGTCAATTGTGATGAAGAACCTGTGGGGTTAATGCTCATTATTCTTTCTCCTGATAACCATTCAGCCTGATTCAAAAATCCATTATTTCTGGTATTCAGCTTAGCAGTGGATTTCTCCACAGAGTGGTTACTGCGCTACGCTCCGTGAATCAAACACGGGTTTATGCTCTGGTCCATAATAAGGAAGGATTAATCGAACAGACGCTTAATAATTACACAATGCACTTAACAATATTCATTTTCATGGCTTGACTCACCATAAATATAAAATTATTTTTATATAAACTTATTTTTATATTAATACGAGTGAAGTCATGTCATCCTGCTCAGCAACCCACAGTGACAGCCCACAGAGTGACACAATGAAAAGTAGCGGTGCTGCATCTTCATGCTGCGGCAATAACACTCAATCAGAAGCTTCTACAATAGAAAGTCAGACTTCTTCGGTATCCGATAGTATGCAGCTAAGCTGGATCATCACCGGCATGGACTGCCCGGGCTGTGCCGCCAAAATTGAGAATGCCGTAAAGGGGCTGAACGGTGTTACTCAGGCTCGGGTCACCTTTGCAACGGAGCGCCTGCTGGTAGAGGTCGAAAATCGAGCAGGCATCAGTGATGACATCTTTAAGACTCTCAAAGAACTGGGCTTTTCGGTTAAGGACGACGCCGTTTCAGAAACGGCAGCTGACAGTGTCCTGAAAAAATACTGGCGCATTATATCACTGGCCTTATTTATGCTGGTCGCGGTGTTGATTCAGGGCACCTTTCCCGTTGCTGGCAACGTGTTTTTTTACCTGGCGACACTCTGGGGTCTCTACCCTGTTGCGACCAAAGCATGGCAATTAGCCAGGAGTGGCTCTCCCTTTTCCATTGAAACCCTGATGAGCATCGCGGCCATTGGTGCCCTGTTTCTGGGTGAAACCGTTGAAGCCGCCATGGTGCTTCTGCTATTCATGATTGGTGAGCATCTGGAGGCGTTTGCGGCAGGGCGGGCTCGACAGGGTGTCCAGAAGCTGATGGCACTGACGCCAGAAACGGCTTACCGTATTGACCGCGATGGACATAAAACAGAGGTTTCTGCCCATACGCTGACACCGGGAGACATCATCGAAATATTACCGGGCAGTCGCCTGCCCGTTGATGGTGAACTCTTAACGCCTGACGTTAGCTTTGATGAAAGCGCACTGACCGGCGAATCCGTCCCTGTTGAACATAACCCCGGTGAGAGTGTAATGGCTGGCTCGCTATCTGTGGATCGGGTTGCCCGACTCAGGGTGATTTCAAAGCCCGGAGAGAGTGCGGTTGACCGTATCATCCGTCTGATCGAAGAAGCAGAAGAGCGAAA
Organism: Thalassotalea sp. G20_0; assembly: GCF_017744175.1. NCBI lineage: Bacteria > Pseudomonadati > Pseudomonadota > Gammaproteobacteria > Alteromonadales > Colwelliaceae > Thalassotalea > Thalassotalea sp. G20_0. The sequence goes on from NZ_JAGHQV010000037.1 coordinate 21,682, forward strand.
AGCGCCCGTTGAACGTTTTATTGATGCATTTAGCCGCTGGTATACACCATTAATGATGTTTCTGGCGGCACTGGTGGCTGTTGTTCCTCCGCTGGTGTTTGCCGGGCTCTGGGTAGAATGGATCTACAAGGCACTGGCACTGTTACTGATCGCCTGCCCATGTGCACTGGTGATTTCAACACCTGCTGCTGTTACCTCGGCCCTGGCCAGAGCGTCTCGCAACGGTGCACTGGTCAAGGGTGGTGCTGCCCTTGAGCTGTTGGGTTCGGTCACAACGGTCGCTTTTGATAAAACCGGCACACTGACTGAAGGAAAGCCTGCAGTTACTCACATAGCATCCTTTGACCGCTCAACACTCAACCAAGAACAGGAAATCCTGCGACTGGCTGCATCCGTCGAGTCAGGTTCAACACATCCACTGGCCAAAGCCATCGTCGCCAAAGCTGATGAGATGAATATCAGGATCCCTGCCGCCGGGAACATTGTGGCCAAAGCCGGACTGGGTGTGCAAGGTCAGGTTGAAGGTAAAGCCGTGGTCGTTGGCTCACCACGACACTTACAGGGCAGTATTGATCTGATTACAGGCGCTCAACAGAAACTTGAACAGCTTGAAGAGCAGGGTAATACCATCGCGGTGGTGACGGTTGAAGGACATTTGGTGGGCTTTATTGCCCTGCGGGATGAACCAAAAGCCGAGGCTCCGAATGCCATCGCAGCCCTTAAGGCCATGGGTATCAACAGTATCATGCTCACTGGTGACAACCCACGGGCTGCGAAAGCCGTCGCCAGCCAATTGGGAATGGCCTATCGCGCGGATCTCCTGCCCGGAGATAAGTCTGCTGAAATAGAGTCGCTACGAAAACAAGGCCAGGTTGCCATGATCGGTGACGGTATCAATGACGCCCCTGCACTGAAGACGGCAGATATCGGCATTGCCATGGGATCGGGTGCCGACGTCGCTCTTGAAACCGCAGACTGTGCGCTGACCCATAACCGTGTGGTAGAACTCGCGAACCTTATTGGTCTTTCCCGCGCCACCATGTCCGTTATCCGCCAGAACATTTTCCTGGCCGTGGGCAGTAAAGCCGTGTTCCTGGTCACTACCCTGCTGGGCATGACCGGACTCTGGGTTGCTGTCCTTGCCGACACCGGTGCCACAGCCCTGGTCACCGCCAATGCTCTCAGGCTATTGCGAAATAAAAAGAGGCTAAACCTTTAACCTATCCGGGCGACTCAGAATGAAATGAGTTTGTCCGGAGATTTCCACCTGTGCCACAGAAACAACGCCCATCATCGAAGTCTTCAGAACAGAAGTCTTCACCAAAAAAGAAGGTTTCAACAAAGTCGGGTAACCACAATATTCTGGATACCGATGGGCTCAAAACCTCTGGCTTAAGAGCCAATAAAAGCATTCTGGTGAACAAAGAGGTTGGCAAATATCAGGTCCAACAGACATCAGGGCTGGCTTCTCAATTTGAGCAGGAAAAAGAGAAGGCTGCGCGGCAACGGGCATTGCTGGAAAGTCTTCACCCCGGATGGACCGCCCCGGATCAATCCGACTTTACCGGGCTATCTTTGAATCATCGGGATCTGGAGCGCATGCGCTTTAAAAACAGCCTGATGCAGCGCTGTAAATTCCGGTCCGGGAAACTGCGTGGCGTTTATTGGAAAAACTGTGACCTGCGCGGTGCCGATTTTCGCCATACCGATCTGCGGGACTGCATTCTGGATGGTTGTAATTTGAATGGGGCCGACCTTCGTCACGCCAACCTGGCCAATGCCAGAGTCATTGATTCCGACCTCTCAGCAGCGAATTTTGATCATGCCGTGCTGGATAAGGCGGTGATTGAGAACTGTGATATGACCGCACAAACCTTCCACAACAGTTCCTGCCGGGAAATACGTTTATACAACAGTCATATCATCCACGGATTCTTTGATAATACAGATTTCTCACAGGCAGAGATTCAGGATATGGAGTTTCGTCACTGTACCCTGACCAAAACCTCATTCAACAATGCGGCGATCCAAAACGCATCCTTCAAAGGGTGTGAAAGTTTTGATGAAGGGCCTTCTTTTTCCGGGGCAACAATGAATGAAGTAACCATGGCTGACTGTGAATTACAGTCTGTGAGTCTGGCCAATACCGACATATCTCAGTGTGTCTGGGAACGTGTCAGCTTAACCAGCGCCCAATTGGATAATGCCGTATTCAACAAGGTCAGCTTCAATGAAGGCGTTTTCACCGACTGCTTCAGTGTGGAAAAGGCACCCACCTTTACCCATTGCCATCTGAATCATTTACTGATCGAGCATACCGACCTGACCGATGCGCACTTCAGCCAGAGTTGTTTTATCGGAACCATTATCAAAGACTCAGATATTGATCAGTGGCAACTGCACAATACCCGAATCGCACCGGATACAATGATTGAGTAAGGCTGGCAATACTGCTGCTTCAGTGGCTATGATCACACCGGAAAACCAGCCTCATCCTGTTTATCTTTCTGTCAACGCATTCTGCTTGGCCCTGAGAATAGGCTTAAGCAGATAGGCCATCAGCGTCTTATCTCCGGTGATAATGTCCACATTGGTTCTCATACCGGGAATAATCATAAGCGGTTTATCTTCTGAGCCGACGAAGTTATTTTTGGTCCGGATTCGGACAATATAAAAGCTCTCGCCTTGCTCATCCTTGATGGTATCAGCACTGATGTGCTCAACCTCGCCTTCAAGCCCACCATAAATCGCAAAGTCATAGGCCGTCAGCTTAACCACAGCTTTCATCCCCAGGCGCAGAAAACCAATGTCTTTGGGCTGAATTTGCGCCTCAATCATCAGGTTATCTTCCAGTGGCACAATCTCCAGCAGACTCATGCCGGGCTGAACGACCCCACCCAACGTAGTGACATGGATTTTCTTAACAATGCCATCCATGGGGGATTTAATCAGAGTCCGGTCCACCTGGTCTTCAAGGGCATGATTGGACTCACCTAACTGATCCAGATGAACTTCAGTTTCCTTGAGTTCCTGAACAATATCAGCACGATATTCCTGAACGACCTCTTCTTTACGGGACAATGCTTCCTGATGGGCCGCCTGTAACTTTGGAATACTCAGCTCAGTTCTTCGCATTTGTGACTCAAGGTCATTCACCCGCTGTCTTAACTGAATCAACTCAACCCTGGAGACAACACCCTGCTCTGCCAGAGGAACGGTCAACTCAAGTTCATCCTGTCCCAGTTCAAAGCTGGTGGTCAAAAATATCAGCTGATCTTCTGTGGTGGCTAACTCATGCTCAGCCTGGACAGCCTGCTCCCGGGCGACATTGAGTTCTGCGATGAAGCGGTCGGCACGCTGATAAAAAATTTCCCGCTCTCGCTCCATATAAGCCGGATAGTCGTCCAACTCAGCCGGGAAGTTCAATGTTTCACCAGACAATTCGGCTCTCAGTCTGGCCGCTTTGGCAAGTTCACTGTAATACTCAATGGCACTTTCCCGAAAGGTGGAAGAGAAACGGGTGTCATCCAGCTGCATCAACGGTTGCCCTGAATGCACCTGTTGCCCTTCTGCAACAAAAATCTGCTCCAGAATCCCACCTTCCAGATTTTGCACCACCTGCAACCGCGACGATGGAATGACGATACCCAGGCCCCTGGTAATTTCATCCAGCCGGGCAACACTGGCCCAGACGATGGAGGAGAACAGCGCCAGCAGCATAGTGTATATCAGTAAACGGCCACCTTTTGGCGTTCTTATCAGCATGGCGACATTGGTATCAGAGATATATTCCATATCATCTGGTAGCACTGTGTCTTCTATCTTTTCTAAAGCGTTCTCTGAAGAAGTCTCTGAAGAGTTCTCCAGAGAATCCTCTCCTTTGCCATCCTCAGAAGCACTCTGCTCCTGGCCATCAGCAACATTAAATGCCTGTTCTGACTCAGCCGACTCTGAAGAGTTCTCTGAAGAGGTCTCTGAAGAAGCCTCTAAAGAGTTCTCCAGAGAATCCTCCCTTTTGCCATCCTCAGAAGCATTCTGCTCCTCGCCATCAGCAACACTAAATGCCAGGCTTGGCATCAACTGTTCTGACTCAGCCGGCTTGGTAATGTGGCCTTCTGACGGTTCAGTCTGATTCACAGGAGCCTCTGTCGAGCCCTTTACGTCCTTATCATCGCTGCTACTCATTCCAGCCTATCCTATTTTGAGTTTGCCCTGCCTTAACGCCGCATGTACCTGATCCTTGGGTCCATCCGCAACAATACGTCCACTGTCCATTACAATCAGTCGATCCACCAGATCCAGCATTGAGGCCTTATGGGTAACCAATATCAACGTCTTGCCGCTGCACCGGGTCTTTAGCTGCTCCTTCATTCGCAGCTCTGTGGTGTTATCCATGGAACTGGATGGCTCATCCATCACCAGAATCGGTGGATTCATCAGCAGGGCACGGGCCAGGGCAATGCTTTGTCGCTGCCCTCCGGACAGGTTTTGCCCACGCTCACCCACGATCATATCCAGCCCATTAGGGTGCTTATTGGCAAATTCCGTTACTCCGGCAATCTCAGCAGCCTCAAGCAACTGGCTGTCTTCAACATGGTTTGCCCCCAGGGTGATATTGTCTTTAATGGAGCCGTAGAACAGCGTGATATCCTGGCTAACGCAGCCAATACTGGAGCGCAGGTCAGTGGGATTGATCTGTCGTAAATCAACACCGTCAACCCGAACCGCGCCTTCTCCCGGTTCATAAAGTCCCAGTATCAGCTTTTCGATGGTCGTCTTGCCCGAACCAATCCGCCCGATAATCCCAACCTTTTCACCGGCGTTAATTCTCAGGCTGACATCTCTTAAGGCCTGAATTTCCTGCTCGGGATAGGAAAAGTTAACCCCATCAAATTCAATACTGCCTTTCAGGTCCGGACGATTAACGTAATCCCTGTCTTCAGGACGTTCGGTTGGCATGTCCATGATCTGATTCAGGCCATCCAGAGCCGATTTGGCCTGGTTATAGCGGGTTGCCAGCCCGGCAATCTGAGCCATGGGTGCCAGACAGCGGCCTGAAAGCATGACCGAGGCAATCAGCCCCCCCATACTCAACTCGCCTTCAGCAATCAAATAAACCCCAAGAATAACCATACTTATATTGGCCATTTGTTGAACATAGGCACTGAAGCTGGTGGCAGAAGAAGTGAGCAGTTTGGTTTTAATGCTCCAGGTGGCAATATGGCTAACGGCTTTTTCCCAACGGTACTGAATATCACTCTCGGCCTGGGCAATTTTCAGGGCTTCCATTCCTGAGAGGCTTTCAATCAATGTGGCATTTTTCTGCTGACTGGAACGGAGTGTTTTTTCAACGGAATTTTTGAGAGGCTCCTGAATAAGGAAACTGTAGAGGCCAATGATGAGCATGGCGACCAAAGGTACGACGGCCGTCGGCCCACCGAGCATAAATATCACGAAAAGAATGATACAGGTGAACGGCAGGTCAACCAGCGCAGTGACCGTTGAAGAGGTAATAAACTCCCGAATACTTTCGAAATCCTGAAGGTTTTTCGCAAAGGAACCAACAGAAGCGGGCTTAGCCGTCATGCTCAACCCCAGAACCTGCTCCATGATGGCAGAAGAGAGCAAGATATCAGACTTTTTACCGGCCAGATCAATAAAATAGCTGCGCACCATTTTCAAAATAAAATCAAAACTGAAAACAATAAACGCACCAATGGCCAAAACCCAGAGTGTATCAAACGCCTGGTTGGGAACCACCCGGTCATACACATTCATCACAAACAGCGGGCTGGCAACCACAAAGACGTTGATCAACAGTGATGCCAATAAAACATCACGGTAAATTCTCCATGAACCGAGAATAGTTCCCCAGAACCAATGTCTGGATTTAACCGTTAATTTCTGTGGGGTCCGACGATCATAACGATGCTTTTCACGGACATAGATAACATAGCCACTGTAAAATTCATTTAATTCTTCAATACTGATTGTTGTCGTGCCCTCACCGGTTTCCGGCATAATAATCCGGGCAGTGCCTTTTGCATGGTCAATATCAGACAAAATGCAGGCTTTGCGTTTATTCAGTAACAACACGGCAGGAACAACCAGTGACGATATTTCGGCAATCTCTCGCTTATGAACTTTACAGGCCAGCCCCGCTCTTTCGGACGATCGAATAAATACTTCTGCAGTAAATTTTCCTTTCTCAAGGGGCATTCCAGCTTTTAAAGATTCCCGTGAATACGGATTGCCATAATGGCGGGTTAACAAGGCGAGGCATTCAAGAAGGTCATCGCTGCTGACGGGTTGTTCATCAGGGATATCCCAGCCGTCATGAAGGGTACTGGAGTAATTCATAGCTACCTGCTGATTGTTTCATCCGTGTTTTCTTACAATAGATTGATTCAGAAACAAACAGCATGATTGCCTGAAAGGTATTAATAACTAAAGATTAGCGCAAAATACCAAACAGCTAATTGAAAAATAAAAAATTGAAAACCAAATTTTTAAATAGTGCTCATATCAGAAATAAAAACCGGGGAATTAAATTCCCCTAAACCATTTTGATTAAATAAAAGACATTACTGCTTCAATCATCCAGCTGCTTATCAAACACCTCTTCCTGCATCCGTTTAAGACCAATGTGTCTGACATCCTTGCCTTTTACCAAGTAAATAACATACTCGGCAATATTTCTGGCATGATCACCAATACGTTCCAGAGAGCGTAATACCCACATAATATTCAAAACACGGGTAATGGAGCGGGGATCTTCCATCATATAAGTGACCAGTTCCCGGGTGGCACTTTTATACTCCCGATCAACCGCTTTATCCTCTTTGGCCACCGCAAGGGCCTGCTCTGCATCAAACCGGGCAAAGGCATTCAGCGCATCCTGAGTCATCTGGCGGACATGGCTGCCAATATGACGGGTTTCAATATAGCCTTTGGGTGCTTCCCCCTGTTCTGACAATTTTATGGCAAATCGCGCAATTTTGGCCGCTTCATCACCAATGCGCTCCAGGTCCGTCGCCACTTTGGTGCATGCCAGAACCAGACGTAAGTCGCTGGCTGCAGGCTGGCGGCGGGCCAGAATTCTGGAACACTCCTGATCAATGGACGTTTCCATAAAATTGATGTCGGTGTCTTTTTCACAAACAACGATGGCCAGGTCACTGTCGGCATTGATCAGCGACTCAATGGCATCACTGACCTGCTTCTCGACCATGCCGCCCATGGACAACAGGTTATTGCGCAGCTCTTCCAGTTCATGGTTGAACTGCTGAGAAATATGGTGGGTCAGCAAATCGCTTTGGTTAGGCATGGGTAATCCTTGGAGGCGGCCAGAAGCTGTTGAGATTCAGGAAAGAACTTCAGCCATAACGGCCAGTAATGTAGTCTTCAGTCTGTTTCTTGCGGGGGTTGGTGAACAGTCTGTCGGTGTCGCCATACTCAATCATCCGCCCCATATACAGAAATGCAGTGTAATCCGACACCCGTGCCGCCTGCTGCATGTTATGGGTGACAATCACAATGGTAAATCTGGACTTCAACTCATTGATCAACTCTTCAATCTTCAATGTGGAGATGGGGTCGAGTGCAGATGCCGGCTCATCCAGAAGCAATACTTCGGGTTCCACCGCAATGGTCCGGGCAATAACCAGACGCTGCTGCTGCCCGCCGGACAGGCCCAGTGCGCTTTCATGGAGGCGATCCTTCACTTCATTCCAGAGCGCAGCCCCTTTCAGCGCCCACTCCACAACCTCATCCAGTACCCGCTTTTTATTGATGCCCTGAATTCTCAGGCCATAGGCAACATTTTCATAAATACTCTTTGGGAATGGGTTGGGCTTCTGGAACACCATCCCCACCCGACGACGAAGATCAGCCACATTGACGGATTTTTCGTAGATATTTTGCTGCACACCGGAAGTATCGGTGAGCCGTATCTGCCCATCCACACGACAGCCATCCACCAGATCATTCATCCGGTTCATACTGCGTAGCAGCGTGGATTTACCACAACCCGAAGGCCCGATAAACGCCGTTACCCGCTGTTGCGGTATCTTCATGGAGATATCAAACAGCGCCTGTTTTTCGCCATAGAACAGGTTCAGCCCAGACACCTCCATACTGGTCGGTTCAAGCTCAAGATTCAGTACAGAACGACCACGCCCGAGAGACTCAGGATTAACAGCCCCGGGAAGTGCGGAAGCCGGTTCAGCACGACCATCAGCGGTAACACTGGCGTACTTCTCAGAGCTGTTTTCAGGATACGTTATGGCGGTTTTCACAGTAAGAGCCTCTCTCAGAGTCTTGTTCAGGCTTTCATCCTTTTTTTCATCCCCTTCCGGCTTTCTATCGATGACGTTATAAAGCTCTTCCGCAGACATCGTGTTCAGTCCTCAAGGCTCTTGTATTTTTCCCGTAACCGGTTGCGAATCGCTACGGCGGACAGATTCAGCACAGCAATAACCATCACCAGCAGCAACGCAGTGGCATACACCAGCGGTCTGGCGGCTTCCACGTTCGGGCTCTGGAAACCCACATCAAAAATATGAAAGCCCAGATGCATAAACTTCTGATCAAGATGCAGATAAGGGTAGTTGCCATCCAGCGGCAAGCTGGGAGCCAGCTTAACAACACCCACCAGCATCAGTGGTGCTACTTCCCCAGCCGCACGGGCAACCGCCAGAATCAAACCGGTCATCATGGCCGGGCTGGCCATGGGCAGCACCACCCGCCACAGCGTTTCTGCCTTGGTGGCACCAAGGGCCAGACTCCCTTCCCGAACAGAGCGGGGAATGCGGGACAACCCCTCTTCAGTAGCGACAATCACCACCGGCAGGGTCAGCAGAGCCAGGGTGATGGATGCCCACAGCAGCCCCGGAGTACCAAAGGTGGGGGATGGCAGGGCCTCGGCAAAAAACAGATTATCGATTTTTGCCCCGGCAAAGTAGATGAAAAAACCAAGACCAAAAACCCCGTAAACGATGGAGGGAACCCCCGCCAGGTTATTAACTGCCACTCGGATGGCCCGGGTCATCCAGCCCTGACTGGCGTACTCTCGCAGATAGACGGCAGCGATAACACCGAAAGGGGTCACCATAATGGACATCAGAATCACCATCATCACTGTGCCAAAGATGGCGGGGAATACGCCGCCTTCGGTGTTGGCTTCCCTGGGGTCATCCAGGATGAACTCTCCGACCTTGTCAAAGTAGAAGCCGATTTTATCGGTCAGTGACAGGGTATTGGGCTGATAGGCACGAACCACCTTACTGATTGGCTGTTCCAGGGTTTGACCAGCAACGGTTCTGGCCACAAAGCTGTCGCGGTTGAACGCCCGGTAAAGATCACCCAGCTGGGTTTCCAGTTGCTGATATTCCTGATTCAGTCGTTTTCGCTCAGCCTGAATCTCTGCCTGACGGACAGGATCCATATCACCGCTCAGTTCCAAACGACGCTCGGCCAGCCGCAACTGCTCAATTGCGGCGTTAATTGAGCCAATGTCGTGCTTTTCAATCTGATAGATTGCTTGATAAATCCCGAGAGCCCGATCCAAACGCTCATTGAAAACGGTCCAGGCCGATTCACCACTGGCAATGGTGGCACCATCTTCCTGAACGGACTCAAGGAAACCGTAGAAATTGCCCCATTCACGACGCTCAAGCACCATGATGTCTTCAGGGTTCTGGCGGTTACTCAGCCACTCATCGACGATCCAGACAAAGTCAGCACCACTCAGGTCCCGATTGCCCTGCTTCAGCAGATCACGGGTATATAGCTCCTGGCCGTTGACCACTTCAAGGCCGGACGACTCCAAACGAGCCGCAGGAACCTCTTCACTGTCAGTAATCTCTCCGGCAACCATTCGGACAGCCTGCCCCGGAGGCTGGTAATCAGCCACCATAATCTGGCCCGGCCAGAAGTGCCCCAGCCCCCGCACAGCAATCAACCCCAGCAGCCCGATCACCAGAACCAGACTGATGGCAACCGCACCGGCATTCAGCCAGACCCAGGGAGCACCGCTGTTAATCCAAGCACCAACAGAGCGTTTTCCGGGGCTTTGAAGGGAATTATTCATGGTCATTTCCTATCCTCTTTCCCTTCTTAGAGCGAGCTGTATTTCTTGCGGAGTCGATGACGCACCATCTCCGCCGCCGTGTTCACCACAAAGGTAAACAGGAAAAGCACCAGGGCGGCCAGAAAGAGAATTCGGTAATGGCTGCTGCCCACTTCAGACTCTGGCATCTCAACGGCAATATTGGCCGCCAGCGTCCGCATGCCCTCAAAGATATTGGCATCCATAATGGGCGTATTCCCTGTGGCCATCAGCACGATCATGGTTTCACCTACCGCCCTTCCCATACCAATCATCAGCGCAGAGAAAATACCCGGACTGGCGGTCAGAAGAACCACCCGGGTCAGGGTCTGCCAGGGCGTTGCTCCCAACGCCAGGGAACCATAGGTCAGGTGCCGGGGTACGCTGAATATCGCATCCTCCGCGATGGAAAATATGGTTGGAATAACGGCAAAACCCATGGCCAGTCCTACCACCAGGGCATTACGCTGGTCGTAGGGAATGCCCAGCTCGGTGGTCAGCCAGGTGCGCATATCACCGTCAAACAGCCAGAGTTCCAGACTGGAACTGAGTGACATGGCCAGGGCACCACTGAGTAACACCACGGGCACCAGCAATCCGGCCTGCATACCGTCAGGAATCCGGTGACGTATAGTTGAAGGCAAGCCATCCCAGGCAAAAGCAAACATCAGGATGCCCGCTGGCACAAAGAGCAACAGGGCGAAAATACCCACCAACTGATTTTCAATCAGCGGGGCCAGCCACAGTCCCGCCAGGAAACCCAGAATGACCGTAGGCAGGGCCTCCATCAGCTCAATCACCGGCTTTACCTTTCTGCGCATGCCCGGAGCCATAAAGTAGGCGGTGTAAATAGCCGCACAAATGGCCAGCGGCGCTGCCAGCAACATGGCGTAAAACGCCGCCTTGAGCGTCCCGAACGACAGTGGCATCAGGCTCAGTTTGGGCTCGAAATCATTGTTTGATGCCGAGGACTGCCAAATGTAATCCGGCTGATTGTAAGACTCATACCAGACTTTACCCCACAGGGCAGACCAGGATATTTCCGGATGCTCATTGTTGATTTTCAGGAATTGAGTCTCACCCTGGCTTGCCAGAATGAGATAATTGCCTCTTGGCGCTACGGCCATTTGATCAATTCGACCCACAGCCAAGGGCTCCACCAGCAAAGAACGGTTTGCCGTGGTGTAATACAGACCGACCTGACCCTTCACATCCGACGCCAGAAAGCCCTTGCGCCGATGCTCCGGAACAATCTTGTCGATGGGATCACTGCCGAGGCTGAAAGAACGAATATTGTGCAAATTCAGACGGCCATCTTCACGAACCATAAACCACTGGGCGATATTGCCTTCTGAGTCACCCACCAGCAGGGACACCCCACCCAACAGAAACGTCATCGCGGTAACGTCCACTCCCTTAGCGGTCAGGTTGAGCGTCTCATGGATATAGGGACGGTCAATATCGCTGATATTGATCACCGTCAGTTGATTGCTGCCGCTGAGGACATAAAGCCAGGTTTGTTCCGGATCAATCAGCAACTGGCGGATATCCAGGCCACCCTGCGCAGAAAGTCCACTGATAACCGGCAGGGCGACGGACTGCTGATCAACAGTGACGGATTCGGTTAAAAAATCCGCTTCCTTATGGACAACCTCCATCACCAGCCGGTTATTGCTGCTGGCGGCCATTAACAGCTTTTCCTCACCGTCACTGATTGCCAGTTGCGCAACCGGAGCCGAAAAGTCCTTGATGGCAAAGGGCTGCCGCTCATAGGGGTAGCTGACTTCCGGTGTGATCTTCCGGCGGTCATCTGGCCAGGTAATCCTATAGCCCTGATCGAACAGTATGACCTCACCGTTTGTCAGACCGGCCGCCATCAGATTGGAACCAGCAGCATCCCTGACCACCCTGACCACCTCACTGCCCGCAGGTATTGGCAGCAACTCATTCTGTAGCCATTCACCGGTTTGGGTGGAGAAAAAACGCAGATTACCGGAAGCCTCTGCTTTCATGGCCACTTCTGCCTGCTCTTCAACGGCGAGAAATATCGGTGCTTTTTTCGTAGCAACTGGCTCATCAACGACAGTCACGGGCGATGGGTATGAAGCAACCTGGTTAATCTCAGCGCGGTTAAATAGCGGCAGGACCTCGTAGAGGAGGTAAAAGAAAATCAGAAGAATCGCCACAATCACGCCAAGACCACCGGAGGCAACCCCCCAACGGGCGAGACGGTCTTTCAAGAAGCGCAGAGAACGATATTTTTTTAGTGCCGGTGTATTGAAATCAATACCCGGGCTGTTATCCATCGAATTTTGATACATGGCGCAAGTCAGATTAAATCATGCCCGTAACTTACAGAATCAATATGACAGTAATGTGACACCGGGAAAAAATCATTGCCCGGGCCGACGGATCATTGTAATTTAGTGACGGCCATTGACTGATGTAAGCCTGAATTTCAATGCTTACAGGCCTGTAGCAAGTGCATCATGATCAGAGAAAATAACGATGTTACCCAGAAATCTGCTAACAATACCCGGTACTGACACTCAATCAGAACAGTGTAGCTCTGCCCTTTCCATGATCCCTTCCCTGCATGCCCACCGACACCATCATCACCATTGAAGTACTGATTCGACCCTGATCGAATACATTTACTTTTATCGCCTGAGCTTCTAGCCTCAATGTGTAATATATTAATTTACAACTAGAAAAAAGAGTTCAAGGCACAACCAATCAAGGAATGCGATAGCTCCTGACGAGCTCTGCACTGATCTGCTTTAGACTGATCTGTTATAGATCGTGCTTTGGATAATGCTGTGGATTGAAGTATCGCAAACCGCTTATAACTCAAAAGAACACAAACTGGATTATTATGAACGCTGTCATTTTGGCTGTTGCCATCATGCTGACCTTGAGTGTCTTGCGTGTAAACGTTGTACTTGCCCTTTTTTTAGGGGCTATTGGTGGAGGTCTTGCCGGTGGACTGGGGTTTGATGCAACACTTACCGCTTTTGCCGAAGGGTTGGGGGGTGGTGCCAGCATCGCCATCAGCTACGGTATGCTGGGTGCCTTTGCTATGGCCATATCCGCATCCGGGATTCCCCAGTGGCTGGCCGATCGAATTATTCAGAGGGTAGCCCGGACCCACAAAACTGCTGGCCTGAGGATCTCGATCCTGGGAAGCATTCTGCTGATGGCCTTTGCCTCCCAGAATGTGGTCCCCGTCCATATCGCCTTTATTCCTATTTTGATCCCACCGCTTCTGGGTGTTTTCAGCTCTTTACAGCTGGACCGCAGGGCGGTAGCAAGCACTCTGTCGTTTGGTCTGATCGCCACCTATATGCTGGTTCCCATTGGTTTCGGCAATATCTACCTGACCCAGATCCTGGCGGGCAACCTCAACGATAATGGCTTGAACATTGACCCTGACCTGATGCCATCGGCCATGGCTCTACCAGTACTCGGCATGTTTATTGGTCTGCTTGTGGCTGTGTTCTGGACTTACCGTAAACCCCGCCACTACCACATTGCAGAGAGCGCCCTGAAAACCGCTAAGGAACAGCAGCCATCCATGGAGCCAAAGGCCGTGCTGATTACCCTGGTATCCATTGCGGCGGCACTCGGCGTGCAACTGTTCACGGACTCCATGGCCATGGGTGCAGCCACAGGCTTTATGATGATGATCCTCGGCGGCATTGTGCACTGGCGGGAAGCGGATGATGTCTTTGCCCGGGGTGTAAGAATGATGGCTCTGTGTGGATTTATCATGATCTCTGCCTCTGGCTTTGCCGAAGTACTCAGGACAACCGGGGATATTCCTGCCCTGGTGGCCATGGTTGAAGAGCTGGTTTATGGCAGCAAGGCACTGGCCGCATTTCTGATGCTGCTTGTTGGATTGATGATCACCATGGGTATTGGTTCTTCCTTCTCAACCATTCCCATTATTGCCACACTTTATGTCCCACTGGCATTGGCTCTTGGCTTTTCACCTCTGGCAACCGCAGCGCTTGTTGGTGCATCCGGCGCGCTTGGTGACGCAGGCTCTCCAGCCTCAGACTCCACCATTGGCCCAACCGCCGGGCTGGATGTGGATGGCCAGCACGACCACATTCGTGACACCGTTATTCCAACGTTTATGCACTACAACATTCCCATGATCCTGTTTGCCTGGATTGCGGCGATGATTCTGTAATCAAGGCGGATCCTTTGAAGGGTTAACCAAAAAATAAAGCCACTGAAGACAGTGGCTTCATATCAACTCAGCAATAACATTACTTGCTGGCAATCGTCGTATTATCCAGTCCGAGCTTAGCCAGGTATTTATCAACCACCTTGCCTGGCAGTGGAATATAGCCATCCTTCACAACCACTTCCTGCCCCTGTTCAGAGAGCAGCAGCTTAACAAATTCGCGCTCAAGGGGAGACAATGGCTTGTTAGGCTGCTTGTTCACATACACGTACAGAAAACGTGACAGAGGATAGCTGCCATCAACCGCATTCAGTGGCGTCGCCTCAACAAAAGACTGGCCTTCTTTCTTCGCCAGTGCAACGGTTCTCACGCTGGAGGTTTTGTAACCAATACCGGAATAGCCAATACCATTCAGTGATGCAGAAACCGACTGAACCACCGAGGCGGAACCTGGCTGCTCATTCACACTGTTTTTAAAGTCCCCCTTGCACAGGGCCTTCTTCTTGAAGTAGCCATAAGTGCCGGATACCGAGTTACGTCCATACAGCTGCACAGAGCGGTTCTTCCAGGATCCACTCAGGCCGATATCCCCCCAGGTCTTCACTTCACTGTCTGCGCCACACTTGCGGGTTGAAGAGAAAATCGCATCCACTTCGGCCATGGTCAGACCTTTGATGGGATTATCTTTGTTAACAAAGACCGCCAGCGCATCAATCGCTACAGGAATGGCCGTTGGCTTGTAGCCATGCTTTTTCTCAAATGCTTCCAGCTCCTTGTCCTTCATTTTCCGACTCATAGGGCCGAAGTTTGAGGTACTTTCGGTCAGAGCGGGAGGTGCAGTAGAAGAACCCGCCGCCTGAATCTGAACATTCACATTGGGATAAATGCGCTTGAAATCTTCGGCCCAGAGCGTCATCAGATTTGCCAGCGTGTCTGAACCCACGGAGGACAGGTTACCGGACACGCCACTGGACTTACTGTACTTTGGCAGGGATGGATCCAGCTGGCTGGCCATGGCAGCACCACTGGCCAACGCCAGCGCTGCGGTAGCAGACACTGCCAGGACTCGCTTAAATGCAGTTACGTGTGTTGTTATTTTCATCATTTGCTCTCCGGGATTTACGCGCCCTGTTCGATTAACAGCACCTTCTCATCTTAAAGGGCTATCAAAGGTTGATCTGAGGCGTGAGCCTCCTTGCTTGACTTCCGGGAATCAAATATAGAGCTTGAATATGACAATTCTATGAAAGCGGAGATTGCTGAGAACTTTTGCCCGGCAATCCCATCCATGATATCTGAATGACAATCACCTGAAGATCGTAATTCACAATGGCACTTCCCGTTACCGTGAACACCAACGGCAATTATGGCGATAGCCCGGACTGCGCCGGAGTAACACCTGAGATATCCCGTTATGTGTGGAGCAGCAACGGTATGTCGGTTGTGCCCTGCCAGGACCAGTTTTCTTCAGTGACGTTAGCAGACAGGTCTTGTCTAAACGATCATTCCAAAAACCTTGAACTTTTGACTACCTTTCCCATCCAAGGTAACTGACCGGCAATCACCAGACGAGGGCAATTCACCATGGCACTTCCCATTACCGAGAACAACAACGGCATTTATGGCGGCAGTCCGGAATGTGCCGGAGTAACACCTGAGGCGTCCCGCTGTGTGGGGAGCAGCAGCGGTATGTCGATTGTTCCCGACGAAGACCAGAGTTCATTGCTGACATTGCCAGAGATTCCCATGCGCACGCTGCTGGGCTGCTTACCTTCCCGGGATATACTCGTCATCGCAAAAACGTGTAAGTTTTTTAATCAGGTAATCACCAGTGAACATCTGCTGGCCAGAAGGTGGTTTGCAACATTGGCAGAACACCAGCAAAACCAGTTCAAAGAGATTGCCCGGTGCATCAGTGATCATGACCTGCTGAACTGGCTGGAACAATTTACCACGAATACAACAGCAGCCGATGAACTCCTCAGCCAATTCCTTCCAGAGCAAACAACAGACGATGGTCTTAAAACCGGTGAAGCACAAAAAAACAAATACTTCCCCCATGCCCTGTTTTACAAGGTGGGTCAACTCATGGCTGGCTGTCAACAATTCGATCCGGTTCTGGAAAAGCGCATTATTATTGAAAAGCCGGAAGTCATTGACGTCAGCTTTAGCACCCATGGCAACCATTTAGTGATCTTCAGAAGCAGTAATACCGGGACAATCCTTGGCTGCACAGGGAACGGCCAATGGAATGAACAAGCTGGTTTTAGCTATCGCTCCTGGTGCACCCCCGAAGAACCTGCTTCAACCGCCCCCATGACCAGCTTCATCGCCCGTGGCCGTCATGTATTGACCTGGGATGACCGCCATACTGCGAAAATCTTTGCATACAAACCCGATCACAGCTGCACAGAGCAACTCACTCTGGTCCATGAAGACAGGATCATATCAGCTGACCTGAGTTACGATGGTCATCAGGCAGTCATTACCTGTAATGATGGCAGTATCAAAATCCACCGCTGGAACGACACTGGTCACTGGACGTTAACAGCCGACATTGCCGATGACACGTGCTGGAAGGCCTGCTTCAGCTCCGATGGCAGTCAGGTACTGGCCCGTCCATTGTCCCCCAGGCCCCCCGGCCCGTGCGCAAAAATCCTCAGTCAGAATGAGGAGGGTGGCTGGACATCAGAAACCATTGGCGACCCCAGTGCTAAACTCGTCAGGTTTAGCCCCAATGGCAACCCGTTACTGATGTTCGGTTCCAGGGAGATGGCAAAAATCCTTCGCCTGAACAAAAAAGATGGCATCACGATGGAGAGCATCAAACTCGATAACGATGACTACAGGATCACGCATGCTACAGCCAGCCCCGATGGTCGCCATGTCTTTACCGTCAACCAAACACCCGGAACCAGGAGCAAAACCCTAACAATCTTCAGTCATGACGGCAACGGTAACTGGATAGGGAAAACTGACCATATCCCCATTTTGGAACACGATCATCCTATCCTATACCCCCAATTCAGCCCCGATAGCTGCCATGTAATGGCTAGAGAAGATCTTTGTAGCGTAGCAATCCTCAGCCATGACAAACACGGCAACTGGATACATAACTCTATTTCTGATCCCTTTTGGAAAACAATAGGAAAAACCTTTTTCAGTCCCGACAGCAGCCATGTGACAGTCATCCCCAATGGTTATCGTGCCCGCTGCTACATATACGGTTATAACGGAGCCAAAGGCTGGATAGAAAAAGCCACCATTAGCCCTAACCATGACTGGGGATTGCTACACATTAAGGCCAGTTTCAGTGCTGATAGCCGTCATATTGTCTCTTTCTGTTGCAACGAAAAGAACTTGAATACCGAATATCAGGCAGAAATCTACGGTCGCGATGAGCATGGCAATTGGCGACCAAGAGCCACTATCACCCATAACGGCCCGATCAACTCCGCACGCTTCAACGCCCATGCCAGCCTTTTAGTGACCGCAAGTGCGGATGGCACTGCAATCATCCTGGGCCGGAATACCGAAGGCGACTGGGAGAAGAAGACCGTTCTGAAGCATGCCGACCCGGTTCAGTATGCCAACTTCAGTGTTGATAGCAGGCAGGTGGTGACCGTAAGTGGCAATTACACCGTGGAAATCTGGCGTCTTGTCGCTACTGGCATGTCTCTGGACGAAACTATGCAGATTGAATCCAGTCCATAGCGATATTTCGGGCCGGGATCTGCGCCCGGTTCCATCAAGAAAGATCATAAGGGGTCGTGAGAGATAGTGAAATTGCTCAACCTTCATGGGAAAGCCTATCATGGCTCCGCTGGTACCATAGATGGTGTTGTGAAAAACGGGAAAGCACCTTCAGGCATACAGCGCTTTCAGTGTCGTTATTGCAGACAAAGCTTCCAGCTTGAGTTCTAGACGATCATTCCGATTGCTGTGAACTTTTGTCCGGCAATCCCATCCAAGATATCTGAATGGCAACCACCTGAAGATCACAATTCACAATGGAACCTCCCGTTACCGCGAATACCAGCGGCAATTATGGCGATAGCCCGGACTGCGCTGGAGTAACACCTGAGATATCCCGTTATGTGTGGAGCAGCAACGGTATGTCGGTTGTGCCCTGCCAAGACCAGTTTTCATTACTGTATTTGCCAGAGCCTCCCATGCTCAGGCTGTTGGGCTATTTATCTTTCCGGGAGATACTTGCCACCGCAAAAACGTGTACGTATTTAAATCAGGTAATCACCGATGAACATCTGCTGGCCAGATCGTGGTTTGCAAAATTGGCAGCACACCAGCAGAACCAGTTTAAAGAGATTGCCCGTGACATCAGTGATCGTGACCTGCGGCACTGGCTGGGGCAATTTACCACGGATACAACGCTAGTCGGTAAACTTTACAGCCAATGCCCTGAAGAGCAGACAACAAACGATGGTCTTAAAACATGTAAAGCACAAAGAAGGAAATACTTCCCCCAGGTCCTGTTTTACACGGTGAGTAAACTGATGGCTGACTGTCGACAATTCAAACCGGTTCTGGCAGGGAAAATTCTTCGTACTGATGGTATTACCATCAGCTTGAACACCCATGGCGACCATTTAGTGATCTTGAAAAACTATCAAACCGGGATAATTTTGGGCTACACAGCGAACAGCTCGTGGCATAAACAAGCCAGATTTAGCTTCGATTACGACTTCGGCACAGGTTTTCCTCAGCCCAACTTTAAGACCCACGGCCATCATGTGCTGGCCTGTAGAAAAAATACCGCAAAAATCTTCGCATATAACGCAGACAAGAGCTGTACGGAGCAACTCGCCATTATCCATGAAGGCAAGATCAGCTCAGCTGATTTAAGTTGTGATGGTCATCATGCCGTCATTACCTGTGATGATGGCAGCGCCAGAATCCACAGCTGGAACGACACTGGTCACTGGACGCTGGCAGCGGATATTACCGATTTCAGGCGGAACTTGAAGGCTCGCTTCAGTCCGGATGGCCGCCGGGTACTGACCCACTCAGACTCATGCACAAAAATCCACGGACGGAACGAGGAGGGTGACTGGACATTAGAGGCCACCAGTGACTTCTATGCCGACTCAGTCACCTTCAGCCCCGATAGCAGCCATGTGCTGATGTTCAACTGTTATCAGGAGGGGATCGTCGCAAAGACCGCAAAAATCCTCAGCCTGAACAAAGATGGTGGCTGGCTGGAGAGTAACCCCCTCACTCACAACGAAGGCTCGGTCATACGCGTTATAGCCAGCCCCGATGGTCGCCATGTCATTACCGTCAACCGGAAAGACGGTGAAACTGACAGCATAACCATGAAAATCCTCAGTCGCGACAGCAACAGCGACTGGACAGAGAAAACCGGCAATATCCCGATTATTATCTACAGTGGTGCCCAGCATTGGCCCAAATTCAGCCCCGATAGCCGTCATGTGATGGTTAGCAAAAATACATCTAACCTTGAAATCCTCAGCTGTGACAAACGCGGCAACTGGATACCGACCTCTATTCCCTGTCTGGAAAAGAGTAAAAGAGCCTTCTTCAGTCCCGATAGCAGACATGCGGCAATCATTAGCTCTGATGATCGCACTGCCAGAATATACAGTTATGATGAAGCCAGAGGCTGGACAGAAAGCGCCATCATTCCCCATGACTTTCAAGGGCCATACAATAACGCCAGCTTCAGCCCTGATAGCAGACACATTGCCACTTTCTGTTGGTGCCCGGTTAGCCTTTCGAATGACAACGTTCGTAGCAAATTCAAGGTAACAATCTACGGTTACGATGGGCACGGCAAGTGGCTGCCAAAAGCCCTTATCAGACATGCTGGCCCGATCTATTCCGTACGCTTCAACGCCGATGGCACCCATCTGGTAACCGCAAGCGAGGATGGTACTGCAGTAGTCTTTGGCCGCAATGCCGAAGGCAACTGGGTGAATAAGGTCATTCTGAGACATGACTACCGGATCAATTCTGCCTTCTTCAGTGTCGATAGCAAACAGGTGGTGACCGTAAATGGCTCGTACAACGTAAAAATCTGGTGCCTTTTCGCTGCTGGCATGGTTCTGGACAATCCGCACGAAACCCCAACCCGCCTTCTTCAGAGTCGATAGCAGACAGGTATCTTCTAAACGATCATTCCAAATACCTTGAACTTTTGACCAACTTTTCCATCCAAGGTAACTGATCGGCAATCACCAGGCGAGGGCAATTAACCATGGCATTTCCCATTAACGAGAACAACAACGGCAGTTATGGCAGCAGTCCGGACTGTGCCGGAGTAACACCTGAGGCGTCCCGTTGTGTGTGGAGCAGCAGCGGTATGTCGATTGTTACCGACAAAGACCAGAGTTCATTTCTGAAAATACCACGGATTCCCATACTCAAGCTGCTGGGCTGCTTATCTTCACGGGATATACTCGCCATCGCAAAAACGTGTAAGTTTTTTAATCAGGTAATCACCAGTGAACATCTGCTGGCCAGAAGGTGGTTTGCAGCATTGGCAGAACACCAGCAAAACCAGTTCAAAGAGATTGCCCGGGACATCAGTAATCATGACCTGCAGAACTGGCTGGAACAATTTACCACGAATGCAACAGCAGCCGATGAACTCCTCAGCCAATTCCTTCCAGAGCAAACAACAGGTGACGTTCTTAAAACCTGTGAAACACGAAAAGATAAATACTTCCCCCATGCCCTGTTTTACAAGGTGGGTCAACTCATGGCTGGCTGTCAACAATTCGAACCGGTTCTGGAAAAGCGCATTGTTGAAAAGCCGAAAGTCAATGGCGTCAGCTTTAGCACCCACGGCAACCATTTAGTGATCTTCAAAAGCAGCAATACCGCGACAATCCTTGGCTGCACAGGTAACGGCCAATGGGATGAACAAGCTGGTTTCAGCTATCACTACTGGCGCAACCCCGAAGAACCGGCTTCAACCCCCCTCATGACCAGCTTCATCGCCCATGGCCGTCATGTATTGACCTGGGATGACGGCCATACTGCAAAAATCTTTGCATACAACCCCGATCACAGCTGCACAGAGCAACTCACTCTGGTCCATGAAGACAGGATCATATCAGCTGACCTGAGTTACGATGGTCATCAGGCAGTCATTACCTGTGGTGATGGCAGTATCAAAATCCACAGCTGGAACGACACTGGTCACTGGACGTTAACAGCGGACATGTCTGATGGCATGTGCTGGAAGGCCTGCTTCAACTCCGATGGCAGCCAGGTACTGGCCCGTCCATTGTCCCCCTGGACCCCAGGCCCGTGCGCAAAAATCCTCAGTCAGAATGAGGAGGGTGGCTGGATATCAGAAACCATTGGCGACCCCAGTGCCAAACTCGTCAGGTTTAGCCCTAATGGCAACCCGTTACTGATGTTCAGTTCCGGAGAGATGGCAAAAATCCTTCGCCTGAACAGAAAAGATGGCAACACGATGGAGAGCATCAGACTCGATAACGATGACTACAGGATCATGCATGCTACAGCCAGCCCCGACGGTCGCCATGTCATTACCGTCAACCAAAAACCCGGAACCAGGAGCAAAACCCTAACCATTTTCACTCATGACGGCATCGACAACTGGACAGGGAAAACTCCCCATATTCCCATTTTTGAAGACAATCATCCTGACCTATCCCCCCAATTCAGCCCCGATAGCTGCCATGTGATGGCTACCGAAGATCTTCGTAGCCTGGACATCCTCAGCTATGACGAACACGGCAACTGGCTAAAGAAATCTATTCTCTTGCAGCAAAAAATGAAAAAAGCTTTTTTCAGTCCCGACAGCAGCCATGTGGCAGTCACCATGCCGGATTATGGTGCCTGCTGCTGCATATACGGTTATGACGGAGCCGCGAGCTGGATAAAAAAAGCCACCATTAGCCCTAAACATGTCCATGACTCGGAATTGCCAAAAATTGAGGCCAGTTTCAGTGCTGATAGCCGTCATATTGTCTCTTTCTGTTGCTACGAAAAGAACGTGAATACCGAATATGAGGCAGAAATCTACGGTCGCGATGAGCATGGCAATTGGGGACCAAGAGCCACTGTCACCCATAACGGCCCGATCAACTCCGCACGCTTCAACGCCAATGCCAGCCTTTTAGTGACCGCAAGCGCGGATGGCACTGCAATCATCCTGGGCCGGAATCCCGAAGGCGACTGGGAGAAGAAGACCGTTCTGCTGCATGCCGACCCGGTTCAAAATGCCGACTTCAGTGCTGATAGCCGGCAGGTGGTGACCGTAAGTGGCAATTACACCGTGGAAATCTGGCGTCTTGTCGCAGCTGGCATGGACGACACTATGCACGTTGAATTCAGTCCATAGCGATATTTCGGGCCACTGCGCCCGTTTCCATCAAGAAAGATCATGAGCGGTCGTGAGAGATAGTGAAATTGCTCAACCCTCATGGGAAAGCCTATAATGGCCTCGCTTAACGTGTTCTGTTTACTGCACTTTTTCAATCAAACACCAAAATGACCCTTTCAGGGCCTGGTAATGGAACACTGAAAAATAATGATAATAACAAGCGGCCAGCATCGAATGCTCTGGCTGCCGGGGGAAAGACAGTATGAATCCCGCCTGGAAACATGCCAGGTCGGTGGTAGCCGCCATCGACCAATTCACAGAACACACCGGAAGATTAATCAGCTGGCTGACATTACTGCTGGTATTCGTCGTCTGTACCGTGGTGGTTTTGCGCTACTTGCTCAACATCGGTTCTATCGCCATGCAGGAATCGGCCATGTATCTGCACTCCATGGTTTTTCTGGGTGCCAGCGCCTACACACTCAAGCACAATGGCCATGTCCGGGTTGATGTCTTCTATCGAACCATGAGCCCGGGGAAGCAGGCACTGGTCAACAGTCTGGGCACCGTTTTCCTGTTGATACCGGTCTGTTTGTTTATTGGTGTAATGAGCTGGGATTACATCGCACGTTCCTGGCACATTCTGGAACAGTCCCAGGATCCCGGAGGGCTGCCTTTTATCTATCTGCTGAAAAGCCTGCTCCTGGTGATGGTGGTTACCCTTGTGCTTCAGGGTGTAGCCGAACTGATGCGTTCTCTCATGATCCTTACCGGTAAAGAAAGCCGTCAGGAGGACAGATCATGATGGACGCCATTCCTTTTCTGATGTTTGCCACCGTCTGCCTGGTGCTGCTGGCTGGTTATCCCGTGGCGTTTTCCCTGGCAGGTACCGCCTTGCTGTTTGCCGGAGCCGGATCACTGTTTGGCGTATTTGATTTCTCGCTGATGAACGCCCTGCCCAGTCGGCTGTTTGGTGTTATCACCAACCAGACCCTGATTGCGGTTCCACTGTTTGTCTTTATGGGCGTAATGCTGGAAAAATCCAAAGTGGCAGAGAGTCTGCTGGAAAGCATGGCCCGCCTGTTTGGCAAAACCCGGGGCGGCCTTGGTCTCTCGGTGATTGTGGTTGGCATGCTGCTGGCCGCCAGTACCGGCATTGTCGGCGCTACAGTCGTCACCATGGGTTTGTTATCCCTGCCAACCATGCTGCGTCGGGGCTATTCCCCGGCACTGGCAACCGGTACGATCTGTGCCACGGGGAGCCTTGGGCAGATTATTCCCCCGTCCATTGCCCTGGTTCTTTTGGGGGATGTTTTATCCAGTGCCTACCAGCAGTCACAGATAAAGATGGGTGTCTTCTCACCGGATACGGTGTCTGTTGGCGATCTGTTTGTTGGTGCCATCATTCCCGGCTTACTGCTGGTTTTCTGTTATGTCGTCTATCTGGTGATAGTTGCCCGCGTTAAACCGGATGCTGCACCGGCACTGACTGATGACGATCTGACGTCCATGTGCAGCAATCGTTCCCTGTTATCCTGCCTGTTGCCACCGCTGGTGTTAATTGTCGCGGTTCTGGGCTCGATCCTGGCGGGTGCCGCAACACCAACCGAAGCGGCCAGTGTCGGTGCGGTTGGTGCGATCCTGCTGGCAATTCTGCGCCGACAACTCAGTATCAAAACGCTGAGAGAGGTGGTTCGCTCAACCACACAGGTCACCTGCATGGTGTTCATGATTTTGATTGGAGCTTCCATTTTTTCCCTGGTATTTCGTGGCTTCAATGGTGAAGAGTTGATTCACAGCTATTTTGAAGCCATGCCCGGTGGGGTGTTCACTGCCGTACTGATTGTCATGCTGGTGATGTTTCTGCTGGGCTTTATTCTCGATTTTATCGAGATTACCTTTGTCGTCGTGCCCATGGTTGCCCCTGTGCTGCTGGCTATGGGGCTGGATCCTGTTTGGTTGGGGATTATGATTGCAGTCAATCTGCAAACCTCATTCCTGACGCCACCTTTCGGTTTCGCCCTTTTCTATTTACGGGGGGTTGCACCGCCAGAAGTGGCGACAGCCGATATCTACAAAGGGGTGATTCCCTTCATCATCATTCAACTGATGGTATTGTGTGCGCTAGCGATATGGCCAGAACTGGCAACGTGGCTGCCGGATAAGGTTTATAACTAGAAAGATGGCAGGCACCCAAACCTGCCATTTAGACTACAAAATATAATTGTCATTTCTTATCCGTGGCACATCATACATCGGGCATTTGATTTCGTATAAACCCCGTGGTCATCAGTCATAGGCTTTGGCTTAACTGATACAATGGGACTTTTCACTGGTACTCAAACCTATGTTATTAAAAATTATTCGTAATGTATTAGGCTACGGTATTGCGGCAGCAGATAAGCTGACCCGCCCGAAAGCGATGGCACGTTCACCGGAGCAGCAGGCCCGGGTGAATGCACAGACAGCCAATATGACGCTCTACCAGTTCACGGCCTGCCCTTTCTGTATCAAAACCCGCAGGGCCATTCACATACTTGGCCTGAACATCCAGACCATGGATGCCATGAACGATACTCAGGCCCGTAATGAGCTGCAACAGATGGGCGGCAAGGTTCAGGTACCCTGCTTACGTATCCAGGAAGCGGGCAAAGACGATATCTGGATGTATGAGTCCGGCGATATTATCCAATATCTGCAAAAGAGCTTTGGCTAATCACGAAATGGTCTACCAGCTCCGCCCCTATCAAAAAGATGCCGTTCACAGTGTGATACGGCATTTTCGCAAATCCAATGACCCGGCCCTGCTGGTGCTGCCCACAGGTGCTGGCAAGAGCCTGGTTATCTCCGAGCTGGCCCGTATTGCCCGTGGCCGCGTTCTGGTTCTGGCCCATGTGAAAGAATTGGTGGAGCAGAACCACGGCAAATACCAAAGCTATGGATTGCAAGCCTCCATCTTCAGTGCCGGACTTGGCCAGAAAGAAGCCTCTGAACAGGTGATATTTGGCAGTGTGCAAAGTGTTGTCAGAAATCTTGAACAGTTTCAGAACGCACCGGGCCAGAAAGCATTTACCCTGCTGGTTATTGATGAGTGTCACCGGGTATCCATGGAGAAAACCTCCAGTTACCACAAGGTCATTGACCACTTTAAACGCCTGAATCCAAACCTTAAGGTTCTCGGTCTGACAGCAACCCCCTATCGCCTGGGGATGGGCTGGCTGTACCAGTATTATCAAAGCGCTGAAAACAAGGGGTCGGTCAGAACTGAAGAGCCTCGCTTTTTCAAAGAGTGCCTGTTTGAGCTGCCACTGTCTTACATGGTTGATAATGGTTATCTCACGACACCCGAGGTGGTTGATGCCCCCATTGTTTTATACGACTTCAGCCAACTATCCCGGGATAGCTTTGGACGTTATGGCGAACAGGAACTGAATCAGCTATTGAAAGGAAAAACCCGGGCCACCCGGGAAATCATCAATCAGGTAAAAAAAGAAGCCGCTACCCGTAAAGGTGTCATGGTGTTTGCCTCAACAGTAGACCATGCCCGTGAGATTATGGGTTACCTGCCAGACGATGAGAGCGCCCTGATTATTGGCGATACGCCCGCAAAAGAGCGGGACCGCCTGATTGCCGCGTTCAAACAGCAGCAGCTTAAATTCCTGGTGAATGTGTCAGTGCTCACCACCGGTTTTGATGCCCCCCATGTAGACCTGATCGCCATACTGCGGCCAACAGAGTCCGTCAGCCTTTATCAACAGATCGCTGGCCGTGGGCTGCGCCTGGCACCGGACAAAAAAGACTGCCTGATTATTGATTACGCGGGCAACCGCTTCAGTTTATACAGCCCGGAAGTGGGCGAACCCAAACCGGATTCCAAAGCAGTGCCCGTCACGGTTCCCTGTCCTGCCTGTGGCCATGAGAATCATTTCTGGGGAGTGGTCGATAGCGATGGCGATCTGGTTGAACACTATGGTCGACGCTGTCAGGGCTTTGCAACGTTTTTGGCTGACAACGGCAGCGAAGTGAAAGAACAATGTGAGTTCCGCTACCGCTTTAAAGAGTGTGACCAGTGCGGTGCTGAAAACGATATAGCCGCCAGAAAGTGTCACAGTTGCCAGAACGGACTGGTTGACCCGGATAAAAAACTTCGAGAGGCACTCAACCTGAAAAACTGTCTGGTGATTCGGTGTTCTGGTATGGAAATGAATGCGGATAAAGACGCTCAGGGCAAACAGCGCATCAGGATCACCTACCACGATGAAGATGGTGCCGAAGTCAATGAGTTCTTCAGGCTGGATACTCCCTCTCAGCAAGGTGCGTTCTATCATCATTTTGGCAAGCATGCCCTGATTAATCGTGCTGAGTCATTCAGGGCGTCAACGGTGGATAATGTTATCCACAGCCGCAAGAAATTTCGCAAACCTGACTTTGTGATAGCGCAGAAGGAAAAGCATTACTGGAAAATCATTGATAAGCTGTTCGACTACGATGGCAAATACCGCAAGGCCGAAGCGCTCTGATGCACGTCACTTATCACATAACCGGGAAAACCCAGAACCGCATCAACCAGTTGATGATTAAATACAGTCCGAAGCATACGCTGTTGATCTGGGTTGCCTCACTGGCCTGTTTACTGATGCCACTGCTGGTCTTTCGGAACAGCCTGAGCAACATTCTGCTTTCCGGACTCTTTGGCTCTGCCTTAATTACTTTCCTGATACTGAATCTCGGCCTCAGGTATGCCGTGCATAAACGCTTTGGTCTTCATTACCAGCCGGACCTTGACCTGGAAACCCGCACTCTGTGCCTTGAGGAAAATGGCATCAGCATCCGTTCATCATTACTGAAACCGGCTTTTCGCCCCTACAAGCAGGTAAAGATGATCACAGTAGAAGACAATATTATTGTAATCGCAGGAAAAAGCGGCTGGCTGGAGATGATCCCACGGGATCAGGTGACAGAAGGCAACTGTGGGTTATTGCTGGATACGCTCTGCCAGAGAGCCGGGAAAAAAATAAAAAGTTCCAGCTGAGTCGATAAAGATAAACTAAAATTTTGTCAGGTAAACAGCACTGCACGGTTTGAATAGCGATGTTCAAGCTCCCCGTTATTATTCTGTTATTGGTTACCTTATTATCTGCCTGCATCACAGAAAATCCTGTGTATGGCAATAAATATGCTGGTAAAAAGAGCGCCAGCGGCTGGCTGGAAATACCACCAAACCCTGAGATGCTGAACATGGCAAAATTTGCGGCCAGGGACTTACAAAACGACTCGGTACTGAAAGTAACAGAAGCAAAACGCCAGAATATCCTCGGTACCTGTTATATGCTTGCTTTTCAAATGAGCAGTGGTACACAGTGGCAAGCGGAACTTTACCAAGACCCTTACGGTAAACTGACCCTGCTTGAATTGTTTAACCCATTGCCCGCAAGAAAATGAACGATAGCCTCGCCTGCCCGGGCCCGGTCATCAGGCAATCCAACCGCTCCCAACGCCTTATCAATTAATCGATCACCCACCATGGTGCGCAGCCTATCGCACACATCCATAAAAAATCCGTCGACAAATTCAGGATGCGCCTGCCAGGTCAGGATAGAAGACCCCCGTCGAGTAATGGCGTTCACGCAGAAATCCGAGGTTGCCAGCACGGCAAAGCCCGGCGCCACTTGATCCACCTGATCCTGGTGCACAGCCAGAACACGAATAATGCTACCGGACGTAAACCCCCCGAAATCACACAGCGCTTTCACCGGATAAGCACCTAACCCCCATCCTCCGGGAAACTTACGAACACGGCCTCCCAGGGACTGATGAATAATCTGATGACCAAAACAGATGCCCACCAGCAATGCATCACTCTTGGCAAGGTCGATAATCAACAGCCTGAGTTTCAGAATCCACGGCTCTGAATCATAAGCAGAAGACTTGCTGCCACTGATAATCCACGCGTCACATTGGTCAACGGAGGATGGAAAGCTGCCTTGATAACAGCGCCAGACAGAGTACTGCCACTGACCGGGCATCACCCGGTCAACCATCATTTTGTAATCATTATCAAAGGTGCCAAAACGCTTAATAGAGTCTGGATGATGTTCATCGCATAATAAAATACCCAGTCGCTTGTTCAATGCCAGCTTCCCCGAAACCTGTCTTCTGCATTAGTACAGTCTATATCGACCAGAAGCCCATTGAGGATACAGACCAAAGGGAACCTCTCAGAGCCTGCTGTACAAGAACCCCATGGTTGCCTCTACAGCCTCACAAGGCTGATATCCGTCGCCCTCACGCCGAGGCCATAACAAGTTTGAACAAATAATTCATTTTTTTTTCATTCAGAACTTGCGTTATCCACACACCCAACATTATAATGAGAATCGTTATCATTAAGATTAAAGATGTTACATATCGGCTCAACCTGACTCTCCCCAAGCCTTTGTTGAGCCACCCAAGCACTTAACCCGCTGACTTATGGAGGGACTGCCATCGAACGAAATTTCAGACCTGACTAACTGGCGAATGCCAGTGATTCGCAAATCCTCATCTTTAGGGCCTGAATTTCAGGCCTTTTTTTTGTTGTTTCTTGATCCGATCCTGTCCATTATTGATAAGCTGAAACATTGCGTGTTAAGTATGCAGCAAGATATAGGCTATCAGGCACCTTTCGGATGGCAACCCTGCTGCGTTGGTCTAATCAGAAAAAGAGCCGCTACCGATGGAACTACAGAAGTACAAAATGCCCTTGCTTGGCGGGGAAATGAAAGAACTCGCTGACTATGAGAACAAGGTCGTTTTAATCGTCAATACTGCCAGTAAATGTGGCTTCACTCCCCAATACCAAACCCTTGAAGAGCTATACAACAAATACAAGGATCAGGGGCTGGTCATCCTGGGCTTCCCCTGCAATCAATTTGGTCGTCAGGAACCCGGAGACAGCGAAGAGATTGGTGCTTTCTGTCAGAAGAACTACGGGGTTACCTTCCCGATGTTTGAGAAAATTGAGGTGAATGGTGATCATGCCGCGCCACTCTATAAAGATTTAAAATCCGAAGCGCCCGGACTGCTGGGTACTCAGAAGATAAAATGGAACTTTACCAAGTTCCTGATCGGTCGTAAGGGCGAGATCATTGACCGCTATGCCCCCACCACCAAACCGGAAGATATCGAAGAAGACATCTGCAAAGCATTAAGAGAGAGCTGAGCGAGCCGACAAACTAAGAGTCTCAACAACCTGACACTCTTATACCGTGGATATTAACAAAGCACTCTCCCTGCTGGCTGATCGTAACGGTTCAGAACTGTTTCTGACGGTCGGCTACCCCCCCTGTTTGAAAATCAATGACCAATTGGTACCGATAGCCAAGACTTCGCTGGCCAGCGAGCAGGCCCACCATATTTTTGCCACCATGATGGGCGAAGAGCGCTTTAGAGAATTCTGTGAGACCCGTGAAAGTAATTACGCGATACAGAACCCGGAGTCCGGTCGTTTTCGTATCAGTGCGTTCTTCCAACGAGGGGAACCCGGAATGGTGATCCGGCGCATTCACCATGATATTCCTTCCCCCCGGGAGCTTGGCCTGCCGGATGTTTTTTGCGACCTGATTCTTCAGGAGAGAGGTTTAATCCTGATTACCGGGCCTGCTGGTGCCGGTAAAACAACCGCGATGGCATCACTGGTGAACCATCGCAACACTACGGGTAAAGGGCATATCATCACCATTGAAGACCCTGTTGAATTTATCCACAGCCATAAGCAATGCATCGTCACCCAGCGAGAAGTTGGACTGGACACCCAATCTTATGAAGAAGGTCTGTCGAACGCCCTGCGTCAGGCACCCGACCTGGTGGTGATTGGTGAGATTCGCACCCCCGAGGTGATGAGGCATACCATTGAATTTGTGCAAACGGGTCACCTCTGTATTGCAACCCTGCATGCCAATACGGCCTATCAGGCGCTGGAACGCATCATTCACTTTTTCCCCCGGGAGCAACACGAAGAGGTTCTTCTGGATTTATCACTGAGCTTGCAGGGGATCCTGGGGCAACAGCTGCTCAGCTCTGAAGATGGCACGGCAGCCTATCCTTCCCATGAAATCCTGTTAAATACACCGGCGCTGGCCGATCTCATCAAAAAGGGCAAAGTGGATGAAATCCATGACCTGATGGAGCGCTCCAAAGACTCGGGTATGCAAACCATTGACCAATCCATCTTCAAGCTGTTTGAGGCTGGAAAAATCAGCGCCCAGCAAGCTATCCAGCATGCTGACTCCTCCAATAACATGCGCCTGCTCATAAAGATGCATGGTCATCAGGGAGGGGAAGATAACTCCCTGTCACACTTGACCATTTCCACGGATTGAAGCAGCCTGAGAATAACACGGTGCAACAGGTATTTATCGGCTGCGCAACCACTTACCCATGCTCTTCTATTAATGAACGCTGCCAGATGGATGTATCAATAACCTGATCAAACTTAACCCCACAGCGTTCCATCACTCCCACCTTTCTATACCCCAGTTTCTGATGCAATGCCTCACTGCGCTGATTGGGCAGGGCAATCACACCAATCATTTCCCGAATCCCCAACGCTTTTGCCGCACTGAATAACGCCTGATACAACAAGGTACCCATGCCACGTCCACCAGCACCATCGCGCAAATATATGGAACCTTCCGCCGTATAACGATAGGCGGCCCGAGCATGATAATGGGCAGCGTAGGCATAGCCGAGCACCTCACCATCTTGTTCATAGACCAGAAAACAGTGTGCTTTCTTCAACCTTTGATTGATCTCTTCAGGGGTCACAGGATTAACTTCAAAAGTCACCGTACTGTGCAAAACATAGGTGTTGTAGATATCCGCTATCTGGGCACAATCATCTGGTTTGGCGGTTCTTATCATCAATGTACTGCCTGTCCATCACAAAATTATGTGAATGCAGCATATTTGAAATAACCATGGAAATCACTGCAAACCGACATGATTGTGTCAGCACCACTGACCGTCCTGTTATCACCTTTGCAGGGAACTAAAGATATGATCTTCCTATCAAATTCTCTGAACAAACTATTGAGGATCATACCCATGACAGGAAAAACACACTTAAACATATTCTTTGCAACCCTGCTCTGTATTAGCTTTTTCAGCTTTGCGGAACCTGTTCAACCATGGAACACGGGGAACATAAGGCTGTATGGCTTGCTAATACCAGTAATCCAGGTAGAAGAAGGATACATCAATGGCTTTATTGCCTGTTATTCACATGACATGGAAATGCCATCTTACCCCGTAGAAGAGGACATTTACGTAAAAGGCTTTGTCGCTATGGAAGAAGGGCAGTACAAAGGACGCATTTTTCATCCCGAAGGGTATTTAGATATGGATATCAGCCCTGTATATACAACACCCAGCGCTATGTGCCAGGAGTACATACCCTCCTGCCAAAATGAGAACGCTGAATGCTGGGCAGGTGGTGATACCGGCGGCTACTTTGGTCGCCTTCTTCGGGCAATTGATGCCGAGTGATATTCTTTCGGCCTCGTTTCCGGGGCTGTCACGAAAGTCGCACAAGCACTGGAACCACAAAGGGCACAAAGGCCACAAAGTATTTTTATTAAAGGCTTAGTGTTCTTTGTGGTTCCTAAAAACGCTTTTTGATCTCTCTTTTACGACTACTATCTTGCGGCTCTTTTTTGAAAAATTTTTAATTTGAGACATTTTGAGCCCGCTGCCCATAACGACAGTTAAGCACAATAGTGCAGCTGATAACGAGGTAGAAAATGACAAAGCCCAGTTGATTGCTCAACTGGGCTTTTCTGTTGGGTGCCTGGCGATGACCTACTCTCACATGGGGAGACCCCACACTACCATCGGCGATCGGTCATTTCACTGCTGAGTTCGGGATGGGATCA
>NZ_JAGHQV010000380.1:0-698 GCF_017744175.1 Thalassotalea sp. G20_0
GTACGGTGTTCCTTGAGGTAAAACTCATCAAAATGCTCGTGATAGTAGCTATCAACACGGCAGATACAGTATCCCTGCTCTTCTACCGTAGATCGAATTTGTTGTTCCAAATCCCCAGTGATCGGAACGAGTTGCTTAGAAAGACCCATCTGATCAAACAGCACCTCATCCCGCTTGTGCTCCGAGTCCAGAGCATTGCGACAACTTAAACCACGCCATTGAGATTCAATGAAAGGCAATGCAGTCAGAGTCAACCACGGATAGTACAGTTCTTTAGGTAATATCTGAGCCAGAGAAACGACGTGACAATCATAGTAAACGCTGTTCAACGTTTGCCAAGATTTCCCTGTGATGCGGCTTTTATGCTGTGTGATTTCTTTCGTGGCGATCATACCGTTACTTCCACTGTAAATGTAATTGTGCAGGTGAGCGGAACGCCACACCTTCGATGGCTGGCGAGTAGCCCGATGCAAATGTAAGTTGGCGCGCATCGGCCAGAACTGCCTGAAGCACCTCGATGACTTCGCGGGTAGCCAGAAGACGACCCATGCACTGATGTTTCCCGCCGCCAAAACTGAAATGTCTTTTCACATTGGCTCGTAGCGGATTGAACTCGTTTGGATTATCAAATCGACTTTCATCCCGGTTAGCCGCAGCAAAGTTGATATTCAGCAGGGCTCCTTGTTCAAGTTCTACAC
>NZ_JAGHQV010000381.1:0-698 GCF_017744175.1 Thalassotalea sp. G20_0
GACTCACCAACAATGCCCAGGGTTTCGCCCTGGTGAATAGTGAGCGATAAATCAGTGACTGCCTTCACATGGCCCACTGTTTTTTTGAAAAACCCTTTTTTGATCGGGAACCAGACTTTGATCTTTTCGCCAGTGACCAAAGGCATGGGGTGTTCGTCCAGTGGTTCAGGTTGCCCGTCAGGTTCGGCATTAAGCAGGTCGATGGTGTAGGGGTGTTGGGGCGCTGTGAACACGGATTCGGTGATGCCCTGCTCAACAATCTCACCATCTTTCATCACGCAAATTCGATCCGAAACGTGACGGATCAGGTTCAGGTCGTGACTGATAAACAGAATGGCCATGCCCAGTTTCTGCTGAAGGTCCGCCAGCAAACTGAGAATTTGTCGTTGAACGGTTACATCCAGAGCGGTGGTTGGCTCATCGGCGATCAGCAGCGTTGGCTCACAGGCGAGGGCCATGGCAATCATTGCCCGTTGTCGCTGTCCACCGGACAGCTCATGGGGATAGGCCTTTAAACGATTTCTGGCATCACGGATACCCACCAGTTCCAGCAGTTCCAGTGTCTTGGCCGTTGCTTCTGTGTTTTGCAGGCCGAGGTGTATAGCCAGTACTTCGCCTATCTGCTTTTCAATGGTATGCAGTGGATTGAGTGCTGTCATCGGCTCCTGAAAGATCATACTGATCTTATGGCCACGAAT
>NZ_JAGHQV010000382.1:0-693 GCF_017744175.1 Thalassotalea sp. G20_0
GATCTTTCGGTAAGCCTTTGCCATGACACATGGAGGAAATATTGGTGACCAGTGCCCGGTCGAGCGGTTTGCCCTTAACGTCCTCGTCTTTGCCCTCCTGCCAGCCCTCTTTCAAGCAGGGCAGCGTAAGGAAGGCCTTCACGTCCTGATCTTTCGGTAAGCCTTTAGAGGAACACATGGAGGAAATATTGGTGACCAGTGCCCGGTCGAACGGTTTGCCCTTAATGTCCTCGTCTTTGCCCTCCTGCCAGCCCTCTTTCAAGCAGGGCAGCGTCAGGAAGGCCTTCACGTCCTGATCTTTCGGTAAGCCTTTAGAAGAACACATGGAGGAGATATTGGTGACCAGTGCCCGGTCGAGCGGTTTGCCCTTAACGTCCTCGTCTTTGCCTTCCTGCCAGCCCTCTTTCAAGCAGGGCAGGGTCAGGAAGGCTTTCACGTCCTGATCTTTCGGTAAGCCTTTGCCATTACATATGGAGGATATATTGGTGACCAGTGCCCGGTTGAGCGGTTTGCCCTTAACGTCCTCGTCTTTGCCCTCCTGCCAGCCCTCTTTCAAGCAGGGCATCGTCAGGAAGGCCTTCACGTCCTTATCTTTCGGTAAGCCTTTGCCATGACACATGGAGGAAATATTGGTGACCAGTGCCCGGTCGAGCGGTTTGCCCTTAACGTCCTCGTCTTTGCCCTCCTGCCAGC
>NZ_JAGHQV010000383.1:0-693 GCF_017744175.1 Thalassotalea sp. G20_0
TCCCGGAACAGGGGAATCACCGAACCGCTGGAACCCAGCACATTACCAAACCGCACCATGGTAAAACGGGTATTATTGGGAATCACCGTGCCCGGCGTAGACCCGAACAGCTCCGGCTGAAACAGCCGGATCTCTTGTTCATTACTCAAGGCCTGCAACACCATCTCCGCCAGGCGCTTGGAGGCACCCATCACATTGGTGGGCCGCACCGCCTTATCGGTGGAGATCAGCACAAACTGTTTCACTCCCGCCAAAATGGCCGCCTGGGCAGTATAGAGCGTACCCAGCACATTATTCCGCAACCCCTGGGAGACGTTATACTGAACCAACGGCACATGCTTGTAGGCAGCGGCATGGTAGAGGGTCTCGACCTGGTAGGTGTTCATGACATCCAGCAAACGCACCGGGTCATTAATCGACCCCAGCACCGAAATGACTGGAACATCCAGCCCCAGCGTGCGGATAGAACTCTGCAGTTCCTGATCAATGGTATAAAGGTTAAACTCCGAGTGCTCCAACAGCACCAGCATTTTCGGCTTTCTGACCAGAGCCTGCCGGGCCATCTCAGAGCCAATGGAACCACCGGCACCGGTGACCATCACCACCTGGTCAACAATATCCTGCTCCACCAGTTCGGCAATGGGGGCCACTTCATCCCGGCTCAGCACATCGCCGATATCCACTTCCATAATC
>NZ_JAGHQV010000384.1:0-692 GCF_017744175.1 Thalassotalea sp. G20_0
TGGCGCTATTGGTTGCCATCGGGTTTGCTCGAACAGGATGATGAGACCTGTTCGCCGAGCCTGTTGTAACCAGTGGCTGAGAACTGGGAATTACCAATCGCATGTTGGACAGATCTCCCCGGATAAGGACATGAACTTTCAGTGCACAACCGCCGCATTTACCGTGTCTCACGAACCTGGGGGCTTCGTAATCTTTGGCTCACTCGCCCAGAGACTCAGCCTTGTATGCGATTTCTGTACGTCGGCTCGCACCTTTGCACTCAGACTGCCTCCGCACAGCCCCTCGCGGGACTGCACTTGCCTTAAGCTAGTGGTTGTGATCAGCAGGCGTCTTTACCGCCAGTCAGATGTAGGTTCTCCCACAGGGGACTTTCACCCCATCAGTTCATGCCCATGCCGGGCGTACCAAAACGACAGAATATCCCCCAGATGGTTAATGACAAGATGAAGCTTGAGGCCAAACTGCCAGCCTGTAGATGTTTTTCCTCGCTTCGCCTCTTCCGAGAACACCTTGTGGCTTTTAATCCGGTGATTATCACAAACGACTATTGGCGTGGAATCAATAAATGACAACCCGGTTGGCTGCCCCATGCACTGAGTCTTGATAAACAGTCAATGGTATCAATGCCTGCTTCATAAGCTCTACGAATCGATTGTAAGAAACAAGATTGGGGAAGCAGTCAGATTTATGC
>NZ_JAGHQV010000385.1:0-692 GCF_017744175.1 Thalassotalea sp. G20_0
GTTCACTGCCGCACAGGCAGCTTAGAAATTTCGGGAAGGCAAAAGTAAAGCCCGGTTTGGGTTCACTGCCGCACAGGCAGCTTAGAAATAATGGCAAGAAGTGGGGAACCGAGGTTGATCGTTCACTGCCGCACAGGCAGCTTAGAAATATGCACGTCAGGCCATCAGCCTGGGGCTGGATGTTCACTGCCGCACAGGCAGCTTAGAAAAGTTGGTCATGTCCCGTATGTACCTGCCGCCGGTTCACTGCCGCACAGGCAGCTTAGAAATGTGCCGCTTGGTTTGCATTTCGTATTGCATTGTTCACTGCCGCACAGGCAGCTTAGAAAAGCTTTCTGTCATGCCCCTGGCGCTTGCAAATGTTCACTGCCGCACAGGCAGCTTAGAAAGTAGAGGATCTAATGCAAAATGCGGGCAGTATGTTCACTGCCGCACAGGCAGCTTAGAAATCTATAAAGTCGGCGGCTTCACTGCTCCACTGGTTCACTGCCGCACAGGCAGCTTAGAAAGCCGACTATGCACGCTGTTACCCACTGCCCCGCGTTCACTGCCGCACAGGCAGCTTAGAAAGTAGGCATCAGCAATAGCGGCTGTGGACCAGTCTTCACTGCCGCACAGGCAGCTTAGAAAATGTTAGATCCTGATCCGGTTTTTGCTGGTGCTTGTTCACTGCCGCACAGGCAGCTTAGAAA
>NZ_JAGHQV010000386.1:0-691 GCF_017744175.1 Thalassotalea sp. G20_0
GGCTTCAGTTCCATACAAACCCCATCTTCACCAGATGTTTACTCACCGTCTGTTCCAGCCTGACCACCCGCTGATTAAATTGCGGCAACGAGGTTTCATAGCGATCCGCCAGCTCTTTAATCCGCTGGGTCAGCCGCTGACTGATGCGATCCATCTCGGTATGCACATCCCGGTCAATGGTCGTTAGCCATTTGTCATCCACCACCAGCTGTTTGATCTCGTCTTCCGTCAGTTCGGGGTAGTGAGCGTAAAGGGCATCATCAAGCTTTTTCTCCGCTTCTTTAATCGCCTTTTTCTGGGCAGCGATATCTTCCAGCAGTTCCAGATAGCGGTTCAGCACCACAATCTCTTTCAGGTTGTCCCGGTCTTCGTTGTCGGGGTAAATCGTTCGGTCAATCAGCGTCAGGGCATCCGACCAGAGCAACCGGCAGGTTTTGCGCCATTCTTTGATAGTGGCTTCGGTGGTCAGGAACTCATTGAGAATATCCGTCTCTTCCCGGTCGTCTGTGCGCTTAAGGCGATCCTTCACCGCTTTGGCGGTGATGGTGCCTTTGCTGTTTTTCAGGTCATCCAGAAAGCTGTCGTTTTTCAGCTCATTAAAATCGTCAATGGTGGTTTCCAGCCGCTTTTGCAGTACGGTATATTCCTGGTGCGTAGCGGCATCCAGCGCTGCCCACGCCAACTCCTGAAA
>NZ_JAGHQV010000387.1:0-690 GCF_017744175.1 Thalassotalea sp. G20_0
CGGCAAGCCGGTTCATTGATGCCTGCCGCCGTTCCTGTAACGCTTGCCCGGTGGCGACGGCCAGACAGGATTTACCGGTACCCGCCGGGCCATTGAGCTCAATGATCCTGTGCTGTCTGAGCATGGTCGTGAGCTGTTCAAGCCGCTTGCCCTGTTGCTGCTGATGGTGACAGCTGGCCTTCAGCCAATCTGAGGCCAGTGTCTGCAAGGAGGTTGTCAGCAGCGGTTCCGAAAAGGCGTGTTGAAGCGACTGTTGTAGCTGTTCCAGTGGCGCAGACGGATGGCATTGGCTAATGGCGGTCAGTTGCTGGTTCAAGTCCCGGGCTTGCCGATGCACCGGGATACTCTGGCTGCCACAGACCCGCAGGGCGTCATACAGCAGACGCAGGCGATGGCCGGAACAGGAATGGATATTGTCGTCCAGTACCGGCAAAAGATCAGCCTCAATGCCCTGTTGAGGGAATATTGAGTGGATAATGGCGGCCATCTTTGCGGTGCAGCGCAGAGAAGGTTTGCTGAAGGTAGCGGGCAAACACTCGCCCAGTGACGGTGCCATATAACGGGCCAATGGCCAGAAATGATCGGCCAGATCCTTTGGGTGCTTCAGGGCTGGCAGGGTGTTCAGGATGGCAGCAATGCCATCACGATCAACCTCTGCCATGGAATCCGGAAATATCGCACTGATCTGAG
>NZ_JAGHQV010000388.1:0-688 GCF_017744175.1 Thalassotalea sp. G20_0
CTTGGCCATCAAATCCTTAACACTACTTTTGAGCCCATCACCCAGGGAGCCCAGAACATCGGTATCTGACATAAACTCCTCTAATGCATCCTCAATGCTGGCCGCTGCATCTTCCGCCGCCGCATCGCCCCCGTTCGAGGCCAGTCTTTTTATAAATGCGCCGCTAGCCACCACACCTAACGTTCCGCCGACGCTACCCACCGCAATTGCGGCCTTGGTTCCCGCACTTAAACCTTGATCGGTGCCACCGGAAGGCTGGCCACCGGACGATTGGGGAACCGCTCCAGCGGATGGGTGAGCCAACAGCGCCGCTCCGGGAACCTCCGGGGCAATAGCATTGATGGCATCGCGCAACACCATCATTTCCATCGAATCTTGAAAATCGTCCAGGCTGGACGGGGCCTGGGCCACCCCGGAAGGACCGGGTACCGGGTTCGGCTGTTCTCCAGCGGTCGCTTTGGCCCGGGCAAGCAGGCTTCGACTGGTTTTGGCCATAATGTGAGCATTCAGTTTTTTGATGGCTTCCGGTACCGGGGTATTATTGGCCAGGGCATCGTCAAGCACACTGATCACTTCCCGCATTTGCATAATCAGTGGATCGGCTGTGGTTACCTCAGTGCTTGAGGGTGGAGGGAGCAAGTCCTGTTCAGTCAGCTTCTGGCTTAATTTCAGTTTCTTAAGCCCATCT
>NZ_JAGHQV010000389.1:0-688 GCF_017744175.1 Thalassotalea sp. G20_0
TATTGGTGTTTATATCTTATTCGCTGATTTACACGACACAGGTTATTTTTAAGAAAAAGCGTTCGAAGTATTGATGAGGTAGTAATGTTGATACAGCCACCAACCGTGCCCAGAAGCGGCACTGCCAGCGACTCCCGACTTACAACAATACCGTCTATAGAGCCACAGGGACGATGGGGCAGTTTGGATGTATCCAGGAAGTCTGGGGTAGTACCGTTTTTACCGGACAATACCCGGGACGGAACCCAGGAAAACGACAACGATAAAATAAAAGACACACAACAGAACTCATCGCAGCAGCATCGTAAACCGGCCAGCATAGCGCCCGGGTCTGGTCATCTGGTGACGGCGGTGCTGGGGGCGCTGTCCGGTCTTGCTGCTGTGGGCCTGGCAGCATCGGCCACCCCTGACAGCGACCAGCCGATTGATGTGGCAGATGCCAAAACCCTGAGCAAGATTGGCCGTTACCCGCGCTATCCACTGAATGGCACTTACCGGCAAATTGTTCCGTGTATTGATGGTGGCCAATTGCAATCCATCGGTGATGAGACCCATCCGTTTACCGGCATCTTCCATGGTGAAAATCGTACCATCGGTAACCTCAGACATTGCCTGATAAAAAACCT
This sequence comes from Thalassotalea sp. G20_0, assembly GCF_017744175.1. Lineage (NCBI taxonomy): Bacteria > Pseudomonadati > Pseudomonadota > Gammaproteobacteria > Alteromonadales > Colwelliaceae > Thalassotalea > Thalassotalea sp. G20_0. Next base: position 627 of record NZ_JAGHQV010000389.1, read on the forward strand.
GGCCGGTGAAGGCCGTGTCGATCGCCTGCGCTTTACTGATGCCAATATAATGTCCACAGGCC
>NZ_JAGHQV010000038.1:0-53394 GCF_017744175.1 Thalassotalea sp. G20_0
TCATAGCCTTCAACAGGCTCCAGTGCCATGGCAGGCGCTTTGCTGACCAGCTCCCTGGCATCCTTGATATTCAGCGGCACCCGGGAGATAAACAGCTGTTTTTGCTTATCAAGCAACTGGAGGGTTTCAGCAACGTACATGGCTGCATCTGCAACCAGATAACGGATATTCAAAGCCGACTTAAAACACGACAAATAATTTTTGATAATTTCCTGAAAGCAAGTCTTGTCGTTTACATTACTGCTCGCAGGTGCCATAAACACAGGGATACCCGCCTCATTTTCGGTGATTAGCTGCAAGACAACCTGATTCAGGTCAGGTCGGTGATCACGGCTGTAGCCGCGGCAGATATGGATGCAGTTCAAGTCATCAGGGTTTTCATTACTGTTATAGACACCGTCTGTATGAAAACTGATGCCGTCCAGGTTTAATGCCTTGCAGGTCAGCTTTAGATGGTTGACGAACTTAATGGCAAGATTCAGGTATAAGTCACTGACGCCAACGTCATAAAGACTGTCGAGAGAGCGGCCAAGTATTTTGTCGTTTAAGTGTTCTGCCTGTATGCCTTCCCCGATGAGGCGATCAATCGGCTTGTCCTCAAAAAACTCAGGGACCAGGTAGAGGGTCTGCCCTGTAAAGCCCAGCCCATTGATGATCATTGCAACCACAGCCTGTCCAATGGTGACATTGTGTGCCTCCGAGTCATTGGTTATGTGTGCGTCGAAATATTCGGCTATCTTTAGCTCCCGGCACATGGCGGCAACCAAGCCAAGATGATTAAGGTTCTTAAACTGGTATTGAACTGGCGGCATATCGGTGTTCCTGAAGATCTGATCAGTCCTTTGACATCAGATTTCAGGAAAATATCAATCGGGGTGGTGAAAGACAGTCATAGAGTTGTTCCTGGTTTAATTATTTTTCTAAACGGTCATCTGCAGATATTCACGCTCCCAGGAGCTGATAATCTCTTTGAAGTTCTGGTATTCAGTGCGCTTCACTTCAACATAGGAACGAACAAAGCGTCTCCCCAGGGTTTTTTTGAGAATTTCACTCTGTTCCATCAGCTCAAGGGCTTCCTCAAGATTAAGTGGAAGTCTTTTGTCGTTAGAATCATCAGAGGCATTTCCGGTAACGGCTTGTGTTGGCTCTGCAGCATTAACCATGCCAAGGTAACCACAAAGCAGTGATGCCGCAAAGGCGAGGTATGGGTTGGCGTCAGCCCCTGCCAGCCTGTTTTCAACACGGCGGTTGGCAGGAGATGAGTCAGGAATTCTCAGACTGACAGTCCGGTTATCAATACCCCAGGCCAGATTTACCGGCGCAGAGGTGTCCCTGAGAAAACGACGGTAGGAGTTTACGTTCGGCGCAAAAAGAGGCATGGCTTCCGAGACATACTGCTGAAGTCCGCCAATATAGTGGTAAATCATCTTGCTGGGGGAGCCATCTTCGTTGCTGAAAATGTTGTTTCCCTGTTTATCCAGGATACTCTGGTGCAGGTGCATGGAGCTGCCCGGTTCACCACTGATGGGCTTGGCCATAAAAGTGGCATTAATCTTATGTTTTAATGCCGCTTCCCGTACTGTGCGTTTAAATATAAATACCTGGTCTGCCAGAGACAGCGCATCACCGTGACGGAAGTTGATTTCCATCTGGGCCGCACCTTCTTCGTGAATCAGGGTATCTACATCCAGCCCCTGCTGTTCACTCCAGTCGTAAACATCTTCAAAGAGAGGGTCATATTCATTGGCAGCGTCAATGCTATAGGATTGGCGGCCAGACTCAGGACGCCCGGATCGGCCAACCGGCGGCTGCAACGGGTGGTCCGGATTAGCGGTGCGTTTGGTCAGGTAAAATTCCAGTTCAGGTGCCACGACGGGCTTCCAGCCTTTGGCTTCATAAAGCGCCAGAACGTTTTTCAGTACTGCCCTTGGTGCCATGCTGATCAGGTTGCCCTGCTTATCGTAACAGTCATGGATAACCAGCGCCGTTGGCTCCAGTGCCCATGGTACCATATGGACAGCGGACTCATCGGGTTTGAGAATCATATCGATTTCAGCGGCATTCATCAGCTCATAGTAGATTTCATCATCGACGTAATCTCCGGTCACCCCCTGAATCAGCAAACTTTCCGGCAGTCGTATGCCTTTTTCGGCAATAAACTTGCTACTGGGCATAATCTTGCCACGGGCGATACCGGTAAAATCGGATATGACCGCTTCGACCTCGGTGATTCTCTGCGCTTTTAACCAGCTGGCCAGCTTTTTCATAGTATCCTTGCTTATGGTTATGTTTTTAGTGATGACGAGGCAATCGTTGGTCATGCCTTGTACGACAGGCTTCGGCAAATGCCTGATAGATCTTCATGGAAAACAGACTATCTTCAGCCCTGTATTCCGGGTGCCATTGAACGGCGAGTGCAAAGTTTTTGCTGTTTTCAACGGAAATGGCTTCGATCAGGCCATCCGGCGCGCAGGCTTCAACTTTCAGGCCTGCACCGAGGCGATCAATGCCCTGCATATGCACGGAATTGACCATTTGCTCACCAGTACCCGCGATAGCAGCAAGTATACCTTCGGGCTCAATAATGATGGGGTGGGCTGGTCCATACTGTACCGCTAACGGTGCTTTTTTATCTTCACGGTGCTCCTGGTATTGGCCGGTTGTGTGCAGTGTCGCGTGCAGTGTTCCACCAAATGCCACATTCATTTCCTGCAACCCACGACAGATGCCTAATAAAGGAATACCCAGTGCTATGGCATCAGGGATAAGTTGCAGAGTTGTGTTATCTCTCTGGCTATCATGGTGTGCGCTTTCTTGTGAAACAGCAGAGTTAGCCGGTGCACCGCCGTAGCGCCGGGGTTCAATATTTGAATAAGCACCAGTAACCAGCAGGCCGTCAAGCTGTGAAAGAATGTCCTGACTATCCATGGGAACAGGCAGAGAAGGGATGATAACAGGGATGGCATTGGCAGCATGAACAACAGAGGTGAGATATTTTTCTCCAGCCTGATGTACACGGTGCAGGCCATCCATTGCCGTGTCTGCTGTGACACCGATCAGTGGCCGGGTATCTGTTTTCATAATCCACCTTATTATGTTGCTTAAGCTTCGCTTCCCTGAATCAGACTTCAGGGGCTGTTTTCATGGACTAATATAAGGTTTTCCTGCTGTTTCTTCTGGTGCCACCTGATGAACGAAGCCCTTATTGCTACAGCTACTGGTTTTGCCGTAGGTATGCTCTTCAGCTACTTCCGCTTGCCGATCCCTGCTCCCCCTGTACTGTCAGGTGTTACAGGGATCGTGGGTGTCTATCTGGGACATGTCTGCTTTCAGTTTTTGATCACACGTTTTTTCAGTTAGTTTATTGATTGATCCGGCGCTGAAAATCAACGGTCTTTGGCCTGATGGGAAAACAGGATACCTTCACGGAGAGCCGATACCAGCTGCTCAATATGTGCAGGTTCAATGATCAGAGGTGGTGACATCGCCAGTAAGTCGCCAGCCCAACGCACGAGCACGCCATTTTCGTAGATGTGCCTGAAGATTTTATAACCCCGTTCCCCGGGCTTGCCCTGTTCCGGTGCAAGCTCAATGGCCGCAACCAGTCCGGTGTTGCGAATATCGATCACATTGGGCAGATCCTTCAGGCTCAGCAGGGCATCGGCAAACAGGTCTTCCAACGCTATAGCCCGTTCAAACAAACCCTCTGTCTGATAAATATCAAGGGCTGCCAGGCCTGCGGCACAGGCAACCGGGGGGCCTGAATAGGTATAGCCGTGGAATAGCTCAATCCTGTTTTTGGGACCAGTCATGAATGTGTCGTGTATTTGATCGCTGACCAAGACGGCACCCATGGGGATGGTCCCGTTGGTAAGTCCTTTTGCTGTGGTCATAATGTCAGGCTCAACCCCCCAGCGCTCGGAAGCAAGGGCTGTACCAACCCGACCAAAGCCGGTAATGACTTCATCAAAAATCAGCAGAATGCCGTGCTTTCGAGTGATTTCAAACAGTGTGTACAATATTTCAAACAATCTGTATTGAATCAAGTACTGCATTTCGTTAATGTGCTTTTATCAACAAATGCCCTCAAACAATAACAACAGGAGCAGTTATGGCGACCAGAGCGCGCGGGCAATGGCAGGCTATGGCCGATGGGCTGGAGCTCCGCCATCAGGCCTGGATCAACGGTGAATACACTGATGCTGCCAGTGGTGACACCTTTGATTGTTTCTCTCCTGTGGATGGCAGGCTTCTGACCCGTGTAGCCAGCTGTGATGAAACGGATGTCAATCGTGCGGTTGCTGCTGCCCGTTCAACGTTTGAGTCTGGCGTCTGGTCCCGCAAATCTCCGGTCGCCCGCAAAAAAATTCTTCAGGCCTTTGCCCGCAAAATTGATCAGCATCTGGAGGAGCTGGCGCTGCTGGAATCGATTGATATGGGTAAGCCCATCAGCGATGCCCTGGGTGATGATATTCCGGGCAGTGCCAACTGTATTCGCTGGTGTGCCGAGGCCATCGATAAAATATACGACGAAGTAGCTCCGGTTGGTGAGGACAGTCTTGCCCTGGTGACCAGGGAGGCGGTAGGGGTTGTTGCTGCCATTGTTCCCTGGAACTTCCCATTAAGCATGGCCTCCTGGAAACTGGGGCCGGCACTGGCCACCGGTAACAGTGTGATTCTCAAGCCTTCAGAAAAGTCCCCATGTTATTTTTGCTGATGCCCCCGACCTTGAAAAAGCAGCCAGCTATGCTGCCATGGCTATCGGTTATAATCAGGGCGAAGTATGTACTGCCGGGTCGCGGCTCCTGGTGGAAGCTTCAATACACGACGAGTTTATAACACTGCTGAAAAAGTATATGGCCACCTGGCGACCCGGTCACCCCCTGGACCCTGAAACCAGGTCCGGTGCCATCGTCGATGATACCCAGACCCGCAATGTGCTCCGCTATATCGAAACCGGCAGGCAGGAAGGCGCAAAGCTGGTGATGGGGGGAAGCCGGGTTATGGAGGAAACGGGTGGTTACTATATCGAACCCACGGTGTTTGACCAGGTTGATAATCAGATGACCATTGCCCGTGAAGAGATCTTTGGGCCGGTGCTGTCGGTTATTACCTTCCATGATGAGGAGGAGGCAATCCGCATTGCCAATGACAGCGACTACGGCCTTGCGGCAGCACTCTGGACCGGTAATCTTGGCAAAGCGCATCGGGTAGCCAGGCGACTCAGGGCCGGTTCAGTGTTTATCAATAACTACCATGGTGGCGATATGACGGTGCCTTTTGGTGGCTATAAGCAATCCGGTAATGGTCGGGATAAGTCGCTCCACGCCTTTGATAAATACACGGAGTTGAAAACTACCTGGATTTCACTGCTCTAGGCCTGCTAACCGGTCCAACGCTGCTTTCGCTTCTGGCAATGCCATTCGCTGTCTCGGTTGACGAAACAGCGAAAGCATGATGTTCAACAATTCAGGATGAAAAAATCTGAATCTTGACAGCATGTATGACCTTTTTTGTGCCTCATTTTTTTTATTGAAACGGATGATTTCCTTATAAACCTCAGAGTGATCGTTTGAGTTATATAATCGTATTCCGGTGGATACAACAAATAGAAGCACCCCGAGTGACCAGGCATCTACGGTATAATTATATCTACTCTCAGAGAGAATCTCGGGGGCAACATAGTCAACAGTGCCACAGAGGGTTCTGGTATAATCGTCCTTTTTCAGGTGTTTGGTGAGCCCCATATCGGTTAGCTTTACAATGCTTTCTTCCCCCAGGGCTTTTGGGGGGGCATAAAGTATATTGTCGGGCTTAATATCCCGATACACCAAATTCTGATCATGAATACACATTAATGCGGCACAGATTTTTCTGCCAATATCAACTGCAAGGTCTAGACCGGGTTGGACTTTTTTATTCACAAGGCTTTCACACAGGTCAATGGCATCAATATATTCGAGAACGCAGGCCATGGGCCTGTAGAGAGCCAGAGAAAAATCGGGATCTCCGTGTTGGATCAAACGATATTCATTTTTAGCCTCTCGCCGTACTAAAACCGCCAGAGTTTTAACAATATTCGGATGATCCGGAATATTCAGCCCTGATATCTCTCCGTTTTTCTGCTGAATGAGTTTCCGCTCTATTGAGGCTGTTTTATCTTTTAACAGCTTCACAGCGATGGTTTGTTGTCCATCCGATACTTTTTTTACCACAGAAGACCCTCCTTCGTTGATTTTTCTGCTTTCCACCGGTTCTTTCAGGGGCAAGCGCTGCACTATCACCTGTTCGGTTTCACTCAGTGGGGTGTAGTGGCGACTGGCTCTTTTATTGATCGGTGCCTTTTCAGATAGAGGAAGGTCAATGGATTCTCCGGTAATTTTTCCGGTGATCGCTACTCCATCATCCGGTTTTACCGAATATTGATTGTGTTTCGCAGGACACGCTCTTGCTTCAACGGTTCCCGGGGGCGGGTTTGTGCTGAAAGATAGTTGTTTGCCGGGTTCCTTGAGGGGTGTCATAAAAAAAGCTCGTCATTAGTACTCAATATTTGACTCTGACACAGACTGAAAATTCCCTTGATATATCAGGGGCCCTGAGGAATAGTTCGTGAGGAATAGTTTGCTGAAATTCTGCCTCTTGAAAAAGTTGAAATATAAGAACAGGCAATGATTTATGAAACTCAAAGCACCTGTACATACCGAAGCCCATGCGCAGTCTTACTACGCCGAGTCACTGAACTTTGCAACAGATTATCCGGTGCTGGAAGGTAGCCTGACCGTTGATGTCTGTGTGGTTGGTGGTGGGTTCTCCGGCGTCGCTACAGCCCTGGAACTGGCCGAGCGTGGCTATCACGTTGCGGTTCTGGAGGCACGGAAAATCGGTTGGGGGGCAACCGGGCGAAATGGCGGTCAGCTGATTCGGGGGATGGGGGAAGAGCCGGAGCAGTTTCGCAACCAGATTGGTACCGATGGGGTCGAGGCAATCCATCGAATGGGGTTTGAGGCGGTTGAGCTGGTGCGCGATCGGGTCCGGAAATACGGCATTCAGTGTGACTTGAAAATGGGGTATGTGGATGCGGCAATCAAGCCAAAACAGATGGCCGGGATTACGGAAGACTATGAGTCCCTGAAGGCACGGCATTATGCCCATGAGCTACGGCTGCTATCACAGGATGATATCAAACAATATGTCAATACTGACCGGTATATTGGTGGCATGCTGGACTCGGGAAGTGGTCATTTGCACCCATTGAATCTCTGTCTGGGTGAGGCGCGTGTCGCTGAGGGATTAGGGGTACAGTTTTTCGAATATTCACCGGTGGTGAAAATCCATAAGGGTAACCTGCCCGGGGTCGAAACGGCGAAAGGTTCGGTAACCTGCCAGTTCCTGGTATTGGCAGGGAATGCCTACCTGGGGAACCTGGAACCCAAGATTGGCGGGAAAGTGTTACCTGCGGGCAGTTATATCATTGCCACAGAACAACTGGAGGACAGGGTTTGGCAAAACCTGATACCACAAGACACGGCTGTCTGTGATGTCAGCCTTGCCCTGGATTACTTCCGCCTTTCTGCGGATAAACGACTGTTGTTTGGTGGTATGTGCAATTACTCCGGGCGGGATCCAAAAGATATTGTCGCATCGCTTCGCCCGAAAATGTTGCAGGTCTTTCCTCAGCTGGAAATTGTCGCTATTGAATACCAGTGGGGCGGCATGATCGGGATTGGTGCCAACCGCATGCCACAGATTGGTCGATCAGGGGCAAACATTTACTTTGCCCAGGCCTATTCTGGCCACGGGGTCAATGCCACCCATATGGCGGGGAGGGTGCTGGCAGAGGCTATTTCCGGCCAGGCAGAACGGTTTGATGTGTTTGCCAGTATTCGTCATATCACTTTTCCCGGTGGGCGCTATTTCCGTTCGCCTTTACTGGCCCTTGGGATGCTGTGGTATCGGCTGAAAGAGATGGTTTAGCCTGCACAGGGCGTTGATAACGCTGAACAGCCATTTTGGGTTTTTTTTCTCCATGAGACCTGGCCTCAGGCAAAGTGCAAACGCCCCCTCCGGGTCAGTGAATTGTCCTATCCGTTGGGGAAGACTGGTTAACAATATGGTTTTGGTTACTGTGTAAGTATTGTAGATCCGGCCAACTGAGACTTAGCCACTCTTTGGCCTCATCGAGATAATGTTGACAGCACTTACAGATACGATGCTTTTTGGAAAACTCCAGCAGCGGTATCACAGTACACTTCAGAGCCTTGAATAACGGAGGCTGAAATGCCTCAGATAATCCTCCTGACTTTATCAGTGTGATAATCCTCCGGTAAGGGAAAACCAGAAATTCACTGGCCTTCTGGGGGATCTTCTGATTTTCATAAAGGGCTGCCAGATTATGCATGGCAGCAATCCACGCCATCATTAACTGAGGATTATCCAGATCCTTGAACCATTCATGTTCCAGCATCCGGGCAGCGTCCAGATAAGCTGTTTCAGCTGACCGCCATTTGCATTGATGAAAATTAACATTCCCTTGATGAAGCTTCTGTTGCCACTGGTTCACTGTCTGGGTCCCGTATTGATTAATTTATTTTAATGAGAATAATTATCATTTGTATTATAAAAAGTGGCTGATGTAAACTTTTCCTGCAAAATTGTTTGGAACAACAGGAGGTGATTGGGTCAGACCAGTGGCGAAGAGACTGCTCTGGGAAATCCAGGAGACTGGTTTTTACTTTGATCCCGGCAAGAAATGAGCCGTTTAAATGATGAGCGTTGTAGTCTGCGATCTGATTGAATCAATCTGCCCATGATTTTATCTCGTATTCAATGGATTATAATCAATTCATTGAATATTCGGATCATGATCGAAGCATGGCGGTTTACTTTGCCCAATCGGCAGCGTTATCAATGGCTTTCTTTTCTGCAGCGGGTGGCCTGACTGGACTGCTCAACATTGGTAAATCATTGTACGACAGGGCATGCAGTCACTTGGTATCATAGTTACGATGACTGTGTTTATCTTTTCCTGAAAGCGGTACTTGATACTGTCAGGCCTTTTGCCAGTCGAAATCCATTTGTCTGGCGGTCTTTTCTGCCAGCACCTCACTGTGTAAGCGACTGACAATATGCAGGCTCATATCAATACCCGCAGAAATACCCGCTGACGTGATAACAGAGCCTTCATCCACCCAACGGACGTTGCTGATAACGTTGAGATCAGGGAACTGTGTTTGCAAATCCGGAATATCTTCCCAGTGAGTGGTGATATTCTGCTGGTTGCTCAGTAAACCGGCTGCTGCCATCAGGAAAGCGCCGGTACAAACCGAAGCGTTCAGTTTGGTCTGTTGTCCCTGAGAATAAATCCATTGTAAAACACCGGGCTTATCCATTTCTGCGTTGTGCACACCACCGACAACCACCAGCAGGTCAATTGAGGGGTGGTTGTGAAACCCGTAATCCGGTTGAACCCGGTAACCTCCCCTGGCAGTGACCAGCTTGCCGGATTCACTGACCAGAAAAGGCCTGAAAGCTGTTCCGTTGGGAGAGAGGCGTGCCGCAGTGGTAAACACTTCAAAAGGACCAGAGAAGTCCAGAACTTCAGCCTGGTCATAAATAAAAATACCTGTATTCATTATTATCAGTAACGACGGTTGCTCACTAATAAACGAATATCTGCGTCCATTGGAATCTGGAAATCGGCAGTGGAAATAACATGTTTTGTACTGGTATCAATCATTCTTGCGCTGATATAGACAGTTGAGCTGCCAACAGCATATGTGCCAGTTACAATAGCATCAGCATTATAGGACTTACTGAGATTATCCAGATTTCTTGAAAGACTGAACTCCCCCGCCTTGAAGTCATCAATAAAAACGCTATCCCGCATTTTGATTTCGATCAAATCATAACCAATATCCGATAAAGCGGATGAAAGCTGTTCTCCAAGAACACGACCCAGAGTAGTTGTATTACTGAGCTGGTTAATATCTGCAAGACTTGTCGAAAGAATAGTAGCCCCAACCGGTAATTCATCCTGTGCCTTTTTAGCCATGGCCGTCGCTGCCAGCTGACTGATTTTTACCAGATCAATTCTTTCTGTTTTTTTGTGGCTTTTGTTTGAGCACCCGGCCATCAGAACGGTAGAAAGCAGTGCAATGATAATTTTTGCAGTGAGTGAATTCATTATTTTTCTACTCCCTGTCCATCATTTTTGGTCAGATTGACAACTGCTGACTTTTTGTACTGCCGGATCGCCATATCAGGAATATAGTAGGAGTTAGTTTCTGAAAATTGAATTTGGTAGCCGTCGACAATACGGGTTGTAATCACAACTTCTGTATTGGTTTTGGAGGGAAACATTTTGTTGACGTCATAAGCTATCGAAAGAGGGATTACGCCATAGCCAATACCTTCAGCAACGCTTAAATCATCACCAAGTTCAGCCAGTGCCCATAGGAAGCCAGCAGTACCGGTTGTGGCAAAGTGTGTGCCCATATCTCTATCATTTGAGTGCCTGACAACCTGAACATCCAGTTCCATTGAAAGGCTGGTAGAGTTTGAGGTCATAACCGTTGCGCCGCGCTTGACCAACGCACTGGATACTTGTTGTGTGAATACTTTGCTAAAAGTTGATTTACTCTGCTCCAAATCGATATATACCGGCTGAGACGCGAGGTCCGCATTGGCCATAATCTGTCCGGATAAATGTTCGGCTATCACTCCCCAATGCTGAGCAGATTGAAGTTTGACCTGAGGGCTTTGATCAATGGTTGTTGCTTTCGGGATAGGAGAACAACCCACTGCCGCCAACAGACACGCGACCACGACTGGGTACATAACTTTTCTGTTCACAAATGCATCCTTAACTTTGCTTTTCTCATACCATGCGGCATGTTTTATATTTATTTTATAGGTTTACGGCTCAGAAGGATTGTACAGACTCCTATAACTCTGACAAACAAAAACAAGATAAATGTACTAAATGAAGTATTTGCTTTGATCTTGCCAGTATATTTTTTACTGGCCGTTGACCACCGTTTCTTCCCTTACCCAATCAAGGTACTCTGGCAGGCCGTTTTCTATGGGTATCTGAATCACCTGTGGCACATCATAGCTGTGTTCAGCTTTCAGGTATTGCTCCAGTGCCTGATAACGCTCACAGGTGGTTTTAATACGAAGCAGTACTTCCGGGTCGGATTGAACTCCACCATCCCATCGATAATGGCTGTGGATTGGACTGCTCTGAACGCAGGCAGCCAGGCGCTTTTCAATGATGGCCCTGGCATGGGTGTCGGCTTCCTGTTGATTGGGGCAGGTGGTCAGTACCATGCAAAAACCGCTGGATGGTTTTATGGGCATTTGGCAACCGGTTAACAATATAACTAATAGCGGAAAGAAAGCGTTGTAACTCACTGGCCTGGTAATCTATCAGGTTCATGGATCAATGGATAGGGCTGACCCTCAACCGCAACCGCCAGTTGTGCAATCAGTCTCATTATCAATGGCTGCCGGGAGACAGTTGAAAGGGCCATAATGGGTCTTCCGGTTGCCATGCACGGTAAAATGGCTGCCATAGCGGGTATCCTGCACCATGGCTGCGGTATTGCCACAGACCAGCATCGGTTTGCCATTGATAAAGCGGTGATGGTCGTCCAGTTGGAAAAAGTGAGGGTGTTCCGGCAGGGTACCGTTGTAAATGGCCACCTGACCATAGTCTTCACAGATATCTTCAAGGTTATCCAGTTTGAACACCCGAACGGTCAGGGATTGAAAATCGATATTGCCAATTTTCTCCTCGATTTGCTGGTTGGCAATGGTGATCGGGCTGGCAGAAAGCAACCGGTAGTCCGGGTAACCCAGCCCGGTTAACAGACGACGGAAGTCTTCAATATAAAGAGCACCACTAAGGCATTCCCCCATCAGCACCGGGTCGTCTTTTAACGAGGCCGGTATTCGCTGACCGGCAAACACGTCACTGAAAAGCAGTTCGCCACCGGGTTTCAGTACCCGGAAAATCTCCCTGAATACCTCTTCCTTGTGGGGCGAAAGGTTTATCACGCAGTTGGAAATCACCACATCCATGGAATTGTCTTCTATCCCCGGGGTTTGCAGATCTTCAATATAACCCTGTCTGAAGTCGATATTCGGTTGTTGAAAGCCAAACTTCTCCATCATCGAGGGAATATGCCCGGTGGCCACCATTAATTGCTCGTCGGTCATATCGATACCGATAACCTGGCCCTGTTCTCCTACCAGACTGGCAAGAATATAACTGTCCCTGCCGGTACCGCAGCCAAGATCCAGTACCCGGCATCCTTCCAGGGCCGATGGGATCGGCGATCCGCAGCCATAAAAACGGTCCGTAATGGCCGGGTCGATCTGCTTCAGGATAGCCCGTACACGGGCTGGCATGGTGCCGGGATCGGAACAGCAGGCATTGGTTTTAAGATCCGTGGTGCCGCCAAGAACGCGGCCGTAGTACTCCTTCAGGACCTGATGATTACTGGAGTGGTTATGCATTGTTCTCGCCTTGGTCAATGTACATGAATCAGGGGTGCTATTTGTCCGGGGATGTTGTTCTGTCAATTTTGCCAGGTTCTTCCGCTGTCGTGTTTTTCATCAGCGGCTCAACAATACCCATAAAACATAAAGCGGCTATAACTCCCCCGGTAATCGGACCCGCAACATATACGGTCAAAAAACCATAATGCTTATCGGGAAACGCCGCGCGCTCCCAGCCGAACAGAGAGGCCAGCAGTCGGGGTGATAAATCTCTGGCCGGGTTGAGTCCTGCCTGGGTCAGTGGCGCAATAATCGAGATAATGGCGGTGACGGTTAAACCGATAAACAGGGGGGCGAGGGCCTGGTCCGGTCGCCCGGTGTTGCAGCCTTCGGTCAGGACGAGAATCATAAAGACCAGGGCAAAGGTACCGGTACATTCGGCAAAAAATGCATTGACAGTGGACACGGAGGCAACCTGCCCGGCCATGGGGTTGGGATAATACTCACCAAACATCATGGCACTGGCTATGGATGACTCGGTACCACGGACAATGTTATGGGTCAGTTCATACTGCATGATTGAGCTGGAGAAGAGCAGGTACAGCAGGGCGGCTGCCACAAATGCACCGGCAAACTGGGCAACCAGATAGCAGGGCAGTAATGTCATGGACATCCGGCGACTGACTACCATGGCAATGCTCACAGCCGGATTAAGGTGAGCACAGGAGAGACGACGAGTAGCGTATATGGCCAGGGTGACTGCCAGCCCCCAGACCATGGCCACCTGAAACAGTCCTGCATGGGCAGAAAATAGCACCGTCACGGCCACTGAACCACAGCCAAACAAGACGAGGATAAACGTACCTATAAACTCTCCGGCAAAGCCCTTTAGATAATTCATGGGTATAAGTTAAATTGTTCAACGTTCGTTTTATCGTCTTACATATCTTGCAAAACCGTACCTTGCAAAACCATATTTTGCTGACTTCTTGAGCATGGATCGGAACACGCTTCTCATAAACTGTCCAGATTATCCGACAAGGTTATTACCAACCACAGGCGGAGCATCACTTCCATTTTCTCTGAAATCTCCTTAAGGAAGTTGACCGTCCTCGTCTCTCTCGTTTGGTTACAGCAACTAAAAACTAGCTGTTTTTTTCTATACTGCAAACAAATGTCAGTACTGGAACTGAGACTGCAGAAGATCAATATTAACAATCGAAGTACCGGACAATCGCTTTAATGATAGGGAAACCATCAGTCTAAGGGCTGTAAGGTGGTGGCGATTCTATAGGAGTGTATGCTGGTGGCGGTCCTGGATAGTTTTGCAACGTAGCCGGGTAATTGTCTGGTTCTACTTCACTGGGTATTTCTGTCGCTTCAGGATCATGGCTGATAACCCGGGATAACTCTACTGATGGGGGCTCGGTTGCTGTGTGCCGACGCTGACGACAACGATACACCTCCGAGGCGGCACCACCAACAGCCAAACCAACATAACTACCTACGGTCAAAGATACACAAATACCAGCGAGGCTTGAGGAAATGATCAAACCCGGCACAACAAAAGACAGGCCTGCAGTTAGACCTACAGACAGACTCAAAGCTGTAATTTTTGACATTGAAACCGTTCGTCCAAAAACTTGATGCTTGCAAAATATCTGTTCTGAATTACCCATCTGCTCATTGGCTGCCGCCGCCTGAGGCTGGAGCATTGGCACAGATGTAGCTAATGATCTTGTTGGTTGCATGAAATTATCCTGAATAGCTTGTATCCTTATCAATCTGACTTTGAATGCAGAAAAAAGTTCTTTATTCTCAGGTTCCTCTCCTTCGAAAAGTTCCCGCGTAATCCACAGGATGATTCATGTGGTAACAGAACAGCGGTAAACTGGCGAATATCAATCATTTTAGTTGTATGGCCCTTAATGAGACATTCCATGACCTTTGCCAACCTCGGGCTTTCCCTTCCGATCCTGCAAGCCATTACCGAACAGGGCTATAAACAGCCTTCTCCTATTCAGGCAGAAGCCATACCGGCGGTTCTGGCAGGGCAGGATGTTATGGCGGCGGCTCAGACAGGCACAGGTAAAACAGCCGGTTTTACGCTGCCGATACTGGAGCTGCTCAGTCGCGGCGAGCGGGCAAGGCCCAACCAGGTTCGTGCGCTGGTTCTGACGCCGACCCGAGAGCTGGCAGCCCAGGTGGCAGAGAGTGTTGCCACCTATGGTCGGCATTTGCCAATACGTTCCTCAGTGGTTTTTGGCGGGGTCAAAATCAACCCGCAAATGATGAATCTGAGACGTGGTGCCGATATCCTTGTTGCCACACCCGGGCGACTTCTGGATCTTTACAACCAGAATGCGGTGAAGTTCAAACATCTGGAAGTGCTGGTTCTGGATGAAGCAGACCGGATGCTGGATATGGGGTTTATTCACGATATTCGTCGTATTCTGGCGCTGTTGCCCCAGCAAAGACAGAACCTGATGTTTTCGGCAACGTTTTCCGATGAAATACGACAGCTGGCAAAAACCATTGTTCACCATCCCGTAGAGATTGACGTTTCTCCGCGCAATACAACGGCCAGAACGGTCAGGCAGTGTGTGTATCCGGTGGATAAAAGTAAAAAACCGGCACTGCTGACCCGGTTGATTAAAGAGCATAACTGGCAACAGGTGCTGGTTTTTACCCGGACCAAGCACGGTGCCAACCGCTTAACCCGTCATCTGGAAGGTAAAGGAATTCTGGCGGCGGCGATTCATGGCAATAAGAGCCAGGGAGCTCGTACCAAGGCTCTTGCTGATTTCAAAAATAATGACATTACGGCCCTGGTGGCAACGGATATCGCTGCCCGTGGGCTGGATATTGACCAGTTGCCACAGGTGGTGAACTTCGACCTGCCCAATGTGCCGGAGGATTATGTGCATCGTATCGGGCGAACAGGGCGCGCGGGGGCGGATGGTCATGCGGTTTCACTGGTCTGTGCCGATGAGAGCAAGCAGCTTCGGGACATTGAACGGTTGATCAATCAGCAGTTACCCAGGGAGATGATTTCCGGGTTTGAGCCGGTTAATGAGGTGCCGGTGACTCAGTTGTCCGGTAAGCCACCGAAACCTAAAAGGCCTAAAAAATCCAGGACTTCTCACAGGCCCGGACAGGAGAGTGGCGAAAACGGTAAGGCACCTAAGCAGCAGGCAGGTCAGAGTAGTGAAAGGAGAAAGTCCGGGGGAACGGGGTCAGGGCGTGTGTTTACCGAAAACCACCGCAGGCCGGGAAGGCGTAAAGTGACCAACCCAAAAAGCACTTCTGCTTCTGTATAAATATGACCTCATTCTCCCTGAGCTGAGGTCGTCAGGCTATGCCGGGGAACTATGCTATCTCTTTTAAGTCTAAAAGGTGATGGATCACTAAATGCTTAATTATATGGAGAAATTAAATTATGAACAGCAGTATTCCATCAGGCAATCCTTACCGTGGCTCTATTGAGCTCAGTATTGACCCGGCTTCTTACGATGACCCGGGAAAGGAGAAACAGGGCCTGGTTGTCCACATTTATACCGATGATTTGCATCTTCGTTCTGTTGAGATTTCAGATCTTAATGATTCAATTGGGCTTTATAAATGTGCTGAGAATATGAAAAACTACGGTGCTGGCCAACCTTGGGATGACAGCATCTCTGAAAGGCTAGTGCAGAGATGGAGTGATGATTGGAAAAAGGGTAATCCTTTCAGTGGGTTTTCGATTTTTGAGCGTGATGTCAGTGGGGTGCAGGATCCTGAGGGATTTATAGGGCACATCTGCTTCAAATCAGGAGAGAACAATGAGGCATATGTCCGCAACACAGTAGCTGGATCCTCTGAGATGACTTTTATAATTGATCACAAATATTGGGGTGAGGGCTATGGCAAACAGGCGGCTGCTGCATTAGTGAATGGTGTTGCTCCGGAATATCAAAAGCAGGGCTTTAAAGTCACCTGTGCGTTGCCAGATAATACCCGGAAATCTCTGCCTCTGGAGTGGCTGACGGCGACAGTCTCCCCAGAAAATACGGGTTCAGTCAAGATACTCACCGGCTTGGGATTTGAGTTTGAAAGTATCCTGGAGAAACCATTTGTGAAGGGGAAATCCATAAAAAACTTTTATGCTAAACCCCTACCGAAGCCCCTTTGATGATGGATAGCAAAGCGTCCCCTTTGGGTAACCGGGGTGCCTTGGCCGGTTCTGATGAGCAGCCTCTCAGGCTGCACATCACGCTTAATGGCCACCATTCTGGATATGGTTACCACGTCGCTTATCACGGACACTCATCTGATTATTATCCATAACCTGAGTTTCAAACAGGTCTACAGCCCTGATCAGATCGCCCAGTTTTTTATAACCGTAATTTCGTGGGTCAAAGGAAGCCTGGTTAGCGATAACTGCGCCGATTCTTCCAAGGTACGCCCAGCCATCATCGTCCTGCTCTGTATCGATGGCATTGCGGATCAGGTTCATCAGTTTGGTATCGGCTTTCAATTCATGGCCGCTTTTTTTATCGTTTGCAGCGACTTTTTCCGGATCATCACCGGGCTCATCCAGGTAGAGAAAGCGGGAGCAGGCATTCACGAAAGGGGATGGGGCTTTTCGTTCACCAAAGCCGTACACCACTTTACCTGCTGACAGCAGTCGCATGATCAGTGGCGTAAAGTCACTGTCAGAAGAGACAATGCAAAAGGCGTCCATGTTCCTGGTGTAAAGCGTATCCATGGCATCAATGGTCAAGGCCATATCGGTGGCGTTCTTGCCTTTGGTTAAATCAAACTGCTGGATTGGCTGGATCGCGTATTCGTGGAGTTGTTCCTCCCACCCTTTGATGGTGTGGCTCTTCCAGTTGCCGTAGGCCCTTCGGATACTGACGACACCATACTTGGCCATTTCAGAGAGGATCTTCTCAATTTTTCTGGCCGGGGCATTATCCGCATCAATAAAGAGGGCGATCTTCTGGTTAGACTCTGCCATTGATACTTCCTGCTACTTATAATTCTTTGTTTATGTGCCAACAGTGTCCTCTGATTTGATAAAATTTGCAAAAATGCGCCGCTGTAATGATGATGAAAGGTGTTGTTAGCAGTGCAGAAGAGCGCTAAACCCCATTTCTTGCGCTGTGTGGGAGGCAGGTAGGGACGACCCTGTTTAACTGACCCGTTGACGAACTGCTGGTAACAGGCTCTCAGGGGTATTTGCTATACAGGTGCGCCATTCCTCTATGGTATTTACAAGACGTTGGTAAAGTTCTTGCTGTTTTTCAGTTTTTAAATGTGCACTGAAGTCTTCAAGTGAAGACAGCACTATAGCTGTTTTTGCCAGTGCTTCCTGAATCTTTTCCAGTTGATTTTCAGCGCTGTTGATATCTTCTGTTGTGTGATGGCTTGATTTAAGCAGATCTTGTTGTCTGTTTTCAAAAGCATGGATGATTTGTGGGAAACAGTGTTGAACTTCCCGGACTTTTTGTATTACCGGATTTAGCATTTCTCTGGCATCATCCGGACACCAGACGTTTGAATTATGCCGGTATAAACGTATGATCATTTTAATTTCTTCAATTAATTCCGGCACTCTCTCTTTTAATTTTATGGTAGCTTCCGGGTTTGTATTACCTTCTATTGCAAAGAACTTTGTCAAAAAAGGCATAGGAAGTTTCAAAACTGTGGATAAGGGTTGCCGGGTAGGGGCGTATCCAAAGTCTTCAGAATGGCCTCGGAGTCTTTCAGGTTCGATTATAGGTTTCAATGATAGCTCTTTGGATTTTTCTATCATGGTAATGAAGGCATTTTGAGCTTCAGAGAAGTCTGGCTTTCTTTCAGCAGTGCTCATGTGGGTGGGTGGTTTATCTGTATATGGTGGTTTATTGGGTTTCGGGATATACACTTCGCCAGGTCTGTCATTAGTTCTATCTTCTTTAGGTGTGATTGATACTGATTTTTTAACTGTGTCAAACCTGTAGAGTGATTTGTTTATTCCAAAGTGTTGACGGCACGCATCATATAGTCTGCTGAGTTCATCCTGGGCGGCTATTACTTCTGCACGATCTCTGTGATAACTGGCTTCAACACTCTCTTCGAGAGGGGCAGACGTTGGATCCGGAATTAATTCTTTCTCTCTCTGCTCAAGTACAGATTTGATAATTTTTTCAAATGCCGGAATGCCTGTTTCTTTTAATAAGTTTTCCTTATCCATTCTGGGAAATTTATTGGCTGTAGAGGACGATGAAAATGTGCTTTTTTTCTTTTTCTTTTTCTTTCTCTTTTTGGGCAAAATGGCCAGTTGATCATCAAAAATTTCCTGGTAATTTGGATAAGACCTGCGTTTTCTTAATGAACGGTCTGTGGTTTGGTGGATAGGCTTGTTGCCTTCTTCAACAAAATTGCAGGTTGAGGCATCAGGGCTGTCTTCGACAATCCCATTTAACGTTTGCCCCGCAGCTTCACCGGTTTCTGATTGCTGCATGCTCTCCTGCTCTTCAGTGCAAGGGCTTTGATTATCCCAGAAATAAAGCTTGTAGGCAGGATTGGTCTTTGCTTGTCTGTTGGCTACTGTATCTGCATAATCAAAACGTGCAGCGATGGCATCAATATGAAACCTGGTTAAACCCGGTGGTGAGCTGGGGGTACCAATAGCTGGATTGTGTAAGGCTGCTTTTAATTTTCGAAGTTTGCAAATAAAGCGGAAAAGTTCGGGATCTAATTTACTGACAATAAGGTCGGTCAGTTGATTTCTTTTAGCATTTTTGAATGAATGTCGGAAATTCCAATAAGCCAGCATTGCTTTTGACGCTGGAATTTTAGGGTCTATTTCAGTTTTTTTCATCCATTCAGGGCAGAAATCACCTGATTGATGCTGTGCATTACAGTTTTTATCATCTTGATCAAAAAAGGGTATGTCTTCAGGGGCAGGCAGCCAGCTTCCGGTGTCATAATATTCTTCCAGATGATTTAGTTCTCTTCCGATATCACTGAGTAAATTTAATTTACCCTCTGTCAATAACTGATTTATTTTTTCCTCTACCTTTGTTTTGTGTTTATCAGAAAAGCCATTTTCAGTCATAATAAGATCTATTCTTTTCAATAAGATGATTAGTCTGTTATAAAAAATTCCATGACCATTAAGTATCTTTGTGAGATTGTTATTGAGGGTGCAATACCTTTGAATTGAGTTTAATTCAACTTTAAGTGCTTCTGGTAAGTTAGTTAAAAACTCCTCTACGGAAAACGTACTGGTACTTTGGGTATTTTCTATAGTTTTGAACGAAGCGATACGTTTTCTAGCATGCCGTTGTTTAGCGGTTGGTAAAAATTTTTTTTCTTCTTTTTTTATCTCGAATAGACTTTCGTCAGAGGTTGCGTGTTTCGTTACAGTCGATGTTGATAGTGCTGGAATGGTCATGATTTAATTAAGTGGTTATCCGGTTTTTTTATATGGGTTTTATATGGGTTTTATAGGGGTTAGATGCTCTTACTATTAAATAGTTCCATGGTTCTATAAAATTACGGAAAGTTATTCATCTAAAGATGATAGCTACATGCTGTCTGGTTTCAGTATGCAGCTAGGAATAGATGGCCTAAGCAAACTTTTCCGGGTTCTTACCCGTCATAGGTTGATAAAATTCCTGGATTTTTTTCAAGTCTGAGGCATAGTCCCCTGTAGTAAAGAACATGGGACCAAAACCGCCAACCTTCTTTTTATAATCCAGGAAGCTCAGCGCAATGGGGACTTCAGCACCGTGGGCGACGTGGTAAAAACCACTTTTCCATTGACGAACCTTGTTGCGTGTGCCTTCAGGAGGAATGGCAACGGCCAGGTCCGTGG
This sequence comes from Thalassotalea sp. G20_0, assembly GCF_017744175.1. Classification (NCBI taxonomy): domain Bacteria; kingdom Pseudomonadati; phylum Pseudomonadota; class Gammaproteobacteria; order Alteromonadales; family Colwelliaceae; genus Thalassotalea; species Thalassotalea sp. G20_0. Next base: position 20,348 of record NZ_JAGHQV010000038.1, read on the forward strand.
AGTTGTGGAAGGTGTCGACCATTTGCTGAACCAGACCATTGGCTTTGCTGCGGTCAACCGGAATTCCCCCAAGCCATGTCATGATGCCGCCAAAGGGCCCCTTGAACAGAGAGTTTTTCCCCATCCAGTAGATATTAATGCGAAAGCAGAAGGCACAGGCAATGATCAGAATAAAGTCCCAGTTACTGGTATGGGGTGCCGCGATAATAACGTACTTCCGGGCATTTGGGCGTTGGCCTTCCAGCTTCCAGCCGAATAGCTTCAGACCAAGGTGGGATAAGAAGCGAAAACAGCTGTTAACGATAGGCGTATCAAAAATCGTATGACGCATTATTATTATTTAAACCTGATCTTAATAAATAGCCCCAGTATTATGCACCGGGGCTATAAGTATGCGCTACCCTTTCTTCACCGCGTTATTTTCAATACACAATCATTGCGGGCTTAATTGTGGGAGTGCAGCTCATCATTCAGCTCAATGGCTGATTTGTTGGTGAGGCATTCCAGGGCTCCGGTCAGGGAGTTTCTGCGGAACAGCAGATCGGACTTGCCTGAGAGGTCTCCTGCTTTCACGACTTCAACGACCTTTTTCTGATCATCAAACACCTGAACCTTGCTGGCTGCCGTCAGGTAAAGGCCGGCTTCGATAATGCAGCGGTCACCCAAAGGAATGCCCAAGCCGGCATTGGCACCGATCAGACAGTTTTCACCGACACAGATCACAATGTTATTGCCGCCGGACAGGGTACCCATGGTACTGCAGCCACCACCAAGATCAGAGCCCTCACCCACCATGACACCGGCAGAAACACGACCTTCAATCATGCTCTTGCCTTCGGTACCGGCGTTGAAGTTGATAAAGCCTTCATGCATTACGGTGGTGCCTTCACCCACATAAGCACCCAGACGAACCCGGGCAGTGTGGGCAATACGGACACCGGCAGGGACAACGTAGTCGGTCATTTTCGGGAATTTATCCACGGAGTTGACACTCAGAACCCGGCCTTCTGCCCGGGCCGCCAGCTGACGGGCTGGCAGTTCTTCCAGGTCGATTGCGCCTTCGCTGGTCCAGGCAACATTTGGCAGCAGTGGGAAAATGCCCTGAAGGTTGGTGCCGTGTGGCTTGACCAGACGATGTGACAGCAGGTGCAGCTTGAGATAAGCCTCGGGGGTGCTGGTGGGTGCTTCATCGGTTGCCAGAATAGTGATCACACGGGGTTGTACACTTTCTTCCAGGCTGCGGGTGATGGCAGCCAGTTCAGTTTGTTCGATATCGACAAACAGGTCTTCCAATGCGTGCAGGGTTTTGCTGTCAAGCTCAATAAACGTATTGCCACCGTGGTAACCAACCAGTTTGGCAATACTCTCCAGCAGTTCCGGTGCTGGATTGAGAATAGGTTTTGGGTAGAATACTTCCAGCCACTGGTCGTTCCGGTTTTTGCTGCCGACACCAATGGCCAGACTGAAGTGCTGTTTGCTCATTCTCATTCCTTCAATTAATCAGAACGTCTGTTATGCCAGCAAGTTGCGGTATTGTTCTTCGGAAAAGCCCAGCAACTTCTGGCTGCCCGTATCCAGTAACGGGCGCTTGATCATGGCGGGTTGCTCCAGCATCAGGGTAATTGCCCGCTCTGCATTAATGGCTGCTTTTGCTTCTTCCGGAAGCTGCCGCCAAGTGGTTCCCCGGCGGTTTAACAGGGCCTCCCAGCCCAGTTCACTGGCCCACTGTTCGAGCATTTCTTTCCTCAGGCCGTCTTTCCTGTAGTCATGAAAGTGATATTCAATACCAGCACCTTCGAGCCAGCGGCGTGCTTTCTTTATGGTGTCGCAGTTTGGTATGCCGTATAGGGTGACCACCGTGCCTCCTGTTGTGAGATTCCATAAGCTATGCGTTGTACAAACTGAGGTTGAGACGCTCAGTAATGGCCGCAAAAAACGAGCAAAGCTTACACTCTTCTGGAGGTGTTTGCCTAGGAGGCCTCTTAGGGTAGACATTAAGCGCCTACTCCTCTCTTCGGCAAGTTAAAGATGGAACCACGAAGGACACGAAGAGCACGAAGGAAAAGAATGGCTCTTCTTTGTGCTCTTCGTGTCCTTCGTGGTTCCATCCGAAACCCCAATGAAAATGGAGGGATAAGCTTAATGTCCAACCTAAGAGGAGGCCTGTAAACGGATATCGGGTCCTATTTTGACTCTGCATCCGCGCTGGTTTTATCACCAAGCGCTGCTCTTAACTTTTCGATACGACGACGATTAGTACCGAAATCGTAATAGCCGACGCGAGAGGATGAGCGCACATCAACCGTGCCGTTCGGACGAATAATCAGTATCAGGTCGTCCTTGAACTTCAGCCAGGGGGTGGTGAACACTGTAATAATGATCTGGTCATTACTGCTGAGAATCTCTGCATTGGGCCAGTTCTGTAAAGTGGCTAACAGTTTTTTCTTGATCCCCTGGGTATCAGACTGATCAAAGGAAAGGGGGGCAATATTCTGTTTGCCAGAAGCGAGGCTGCTGACGCAGTTCGGGCTTTCAGGGCAGGTAAGTTCCGGGACGTCAGCGTGCAGCCAATGGCTGGAAAATAATAACAGTAAAGGCAGGATGTAATGCGCAGATTTATTCATTGTTCTTGGTTCCTTCTTGCAGGTGTTGGTGAAATATATGACTCCACGTTTTTTCACTCATAGACCCCTGTTTACCGTGGGCGGAGAGTACAAACAGAATTTTCATGGAGGGTCCCACATTGATCAGAGAAGCGTTCAGTGTGTTGAAAAGTTTGCTGTCTGTAAAGTCACCGGCGATGTAAATACCATAATCAGCGGGCCGATATAGTCAGCACAGCAGGGAAGATGATGGTTTTCAGCAGAAACTGTCGTCGCAATACAGGGACCGGGGTTTGAATCAGGTGCAGAAGACCGAGCATCAGTGCTCTTTTTTCGGACAATATGGTCGTTGCAAAGATGTGGCGGAGTCAGGCAGCCAGCTTTGCTTCTGGCATGATCCTGATGTGGATAAAACCGGAGATGAGGTAAAAGCGAGGCTGGAAAAGAGGGCAGAAACCGGGCTGCCCATGGAAGGCTTTATTCTCCGCAGGGCTAATCTGGACAACGTTAACCTGGTGAACCACGGTGGCGGTAAGCCATATCAACTGGTTAACTGCGACTTGAGCAGGGCCAGCCTCTGTAATGGGCATTTTTATCGTGTGGATTTATCGGGTTCCCGACTGTTAAAAGCAAATCTTTCCAATGCCAATCTGCATAGGGCAAATCTTGAAGGCTGTAATCTGCTGGGTGTGAATCTGAACAACAGTCTGCTGGATCATGTGAAGTGGGGGGATAAGCTTTATCAGGAACAGGAAGCTGCCGCCAACCCTGAAAATGCCATGGCGTTATTTGAAGAAGCGGAAGAGTCTGCCAGAAATATTCGCCGACACTGTGAAAACCTCGGCATGATGAGGGAGGCCGGTCATTTTTATTATCGGGAAAGGGTCTTTCATCGGTTGCAGATGCCAAAATGCTCGCGGCAACGGGTGCTTTCCTACCTGGTTGACAGAATCAGTGGCTATGGTGAATCACCGCTGCGAGTGGTGCTTTTTTCCGTGGCTTTGATTGTGTTCTGCTCTTTCCTTTATCTGTTCACCGGGGTTCAGGGTGGTGATACGGTTATCCGGTTCAGCCAGAATCAGGATCTGTTCCAGAACCTCCGGTATTGGCTTGATTGTCTTTATTTCAGCGTGGTGACGTTTACCACCCTTGGCTACGGTGACTTGACCCCGCTGGGGCTGTCCCGGATTGTTGCTGCCTGTGAAGCATTCACCGGCAGCTTTTCCCTGGCGCTTTTTGTTGTTTTGTTTGTGAAGAAGATGATTCGCTAAAAGAGATTGCCACGGAGTCACAGAGGCACGGAGAAAAACAAAAAGCTTTTCCTCTGTGGCAAAAAAGGAAATTATTCAGGCCCAATTCCTTAGTTGTCCGTTGCATAAGCCTCCGCTTCATCCGGATCACAGCTGATGGCAGCATGAGGCTGGCCTTGCAGCAACTGCTTAAACTGTTCTCTCTGAATATGCACCAGTTCCCGATGATTACCTCCCTGCAGGTAAAGATCCTGAACGGCGTTGAGTTCATCATCCCAGCAGGTTTTCATGCCATAGGCTATGCCCATTGCCGGTACTGCCCCCATCTCACAGTCCGGGAACAGCTCCTCAAGACTTTGTTCGCTGACCAGGTGAAGATGGCGATTCAGTTTTGTATTTATCCAGCGCAGCATTAATTTGTTCATGGAGGGAACAATGGCCATTACGTAGCCTTCCTCATCCTGAAGAACGATGGCTTTAGCCATATGTTTAACGGGAACGCAGGCGACATGGGCAGTGTTGAGTGCACGGTCTGAATAAGGGTGACTGACCACTTCATAATCGACCTGGTTGTGAGCTAAAAAAGCCTGAAGTTTTGGAGCGATTGACATCAGACACTCTCTCAAAAATCATTCTCGAAAATATTGAACAGCTGTTCTATAAAGTCTATACGCAAACCTGTTGAAATATTGTTCAATATAAAGCAGTTTTTAAGCTAAAAAAGTATTAATAGCTTTTTTTTCATATCGCTATTTGCTTTCGTACCGACTTGTCTGTTTATCCCGCCATTGCGTCATGCTGCTTTTATTTGATGCTTTTTTGCACTCTGCTCTCGGTATAGGTATCCTTCGCCATCTTTAAATTTACCAATTTAGCACTGGCTTCAGATTGAGCCTGTGGGACGAAGTTATGACGACAATAATGAAAAGACGCCTGTCAATGGGAGCGCTAGCCTGCCTGCCGACCACTGCTCTGGCTGGCGATAATGTGCTGGGGGTAACATCCAGCCCGTTAGCCTGGGCCTGCATTGCCATTTTTGTAATTGCCTACTGCCTGGTGATGGCCGAAGAGCAGCTTCATCTGCGTAAGTCTAAGCCGGTGATTATGGCAGCGGGAATCATCTGGGCACTGATTGCTTTTATTGCTACACAGAAGGGCGTTTCCCACGAAGAACTCAAACAGGCCGTGATGCATGATCTGGAAGAGTATGCGGCGATGTTCCTCTTTCTGCTGGTCGCCATGACCTACATTAATGCCATGGAAGACCGGCAGGTGTTTGCCACGTTACGCAGCTGGCTGATCAGCAAGGGCTTTAATTACCGAAGTCTTTTCTGGATAACCGGCGTTATGGCGTTCTTTATTTCCCCGGTGGCTGACAATCTTACCACCGCGCTGTTAATGGGCGCGGTGATCATGGCCGTAGGTGAAGGCAAACCGACGTTTATTACCCTGGCTATGATCAATGTGGTGGTTGCTGCCAATGCCGGTGGTGCTTTCAGCCCCTTTGGCGATATTACCACGCTGATGGTGTGGCAGGCAGGTAAGGTTGAGTTCTTTACCTTTTTCAGCCTCTTTATACCGTCGGTGGTTAATTATCTGGTGCCGGCCATCATCATGAGCTTTTTCATTGAGAAAGGGCGTCCGGTCGGTGTGCGAGTGGATAGCACCATTCGCCGTGGAGGTATTACCATCTGCCTGCTTTTTCTGGTGACCATCTTCCTGGCGGTCAGTTTTGAGAAAGCGTTAGGTCTGCCGCCATTTATGGGGATGATGACCGGTCTCGCCCTGTTGATGCTTTATACCTATGTCATGCAAATTCAGGGGCTGACCAGTAACCGCCGATTGACGGCACGTCCCCGGGCCAAAGAGGATAAAATCGATATCTTCCAGGAAGTGGCCCATGCCGAATGGGATACACTGCTGTTCTTCTTTGGTGTCATCTTCTCGGTGGGTGGCCTGCGCTATCTCGGTTATCTCGACCTTGCCTCACAAACCATGTATGCCGATCTTGGGGCAACGTGGACTAATATCATCGCCGGTATAATCTCTGCCATTGTCGATAACATTCCGGTGATGTTTGCTATCCTCGGAATGGACCCTGAAATGAACGCCTTCCAGTGGTTATTGATAACTCTGACCGCAGGTGTGGGTGGCAGCCTGTTATCCATCGGCTCCGCTGCTGGCGTTGCCTTGATGGGGACATCAAAAGGTGGCTACACCTTTATGACCCATCTCCGCTGGAGTTGGGCCATTGCCCTGGGGTATGCGGCCAGTATCTGGGCTCACTTCCTGGTTAATAGCTGATCCAGGTAGTAAAAACTGACTGTCAGTTAAAAGCGGTAGGCCAGCTGAAGGGTTTGGAAATCCAGCCCTTCATTGTCGTCTTTCAGATCGGCATTTGAATAGTGCATCCAGCCATAGCTGACTTCAAATGGATTACCCTCGCCCAGTGTCAGGCCAACCATGGCCCGGGTTTCAAACTGCCAGCGCCTGCCCATATTGATTCCGGAAAAGTCCTGTTGCTCAATATCTTTCTCACTCTGATAGCTAACGCCCACGCCAAGATCAAGAAACGGTGAGGTTTGACCTATTAACAGACCATTGCCTGTGAAGCGAAAAACAGGGCTAAAGCTGATCTGTTTGACACTGTCAGCTCCCACTCGATAGCTGTTTCTCATTGGGTTTAAAGTGCTTTTCCAGTTGCCCAGAGCCAGTTCTGCATAACTCTGTAACAGCAGTGATTCTGATGTCCACAGTGAGTCTGAAAGGTCCCAGGCAAGAGCCAGGCGATATTGATTGATATCAGCCTGTCGATCATCAAAGGGTGCTATAAACTGACCAAAAGCCAGCGTTATTTTATCGGGCTGCCAGTCAGCATGGGTGACCGTGGGCATCAGGGCAATAACAGCAAGAGAAAATGCCTGTTTCATAACGAAGTCCTTTCTGGCTGTGTTGGCTTAAAATCAAGCAATACAGTCCGAATAGTTGTTTTTATTCTTTATCAATATATTTTATGCGGTTTTATATGCCTACTGTTTTTTTATAAAATGTTTGTCATCTGTCGTATTCAGGTTAACAGGTGGGCAATCACAGACGGAAGTGAGAGGGGCTGTTTTGATGGACGTTGTCTTGTTAATTAATCACGCTTTTCAGGGGTGACATTAGCGACTACTTCTGGTGCTAATGTCTACCCTGAGAGCTTCGGTTAGCCGTCCAGTTTCTGTTTCAGAATCTGGTTAACCAGGCCGGGGTTGGCCTTGCCTTTGGACGCTTTCATGCACTGACCCACAAAGAAGCCGATCATTTTTCCGCGCTTGTCTTCCTCAGCCGCACGATAATTCTCAACCTGCCGGGCATTGTTGGCCAGAACTTCATCAATCATGGCTTCAATGGCACCGGTATCGGTCACCTGCTTGAGGCCTTTTTTCTCGATGACTGCATCGGCCGTGTTGCACTCACCCTGCCAGAGTGCTTCAAAGACCTCTTTGGCGATTTTACCGGAGATGGTGTTGTCTTTGATGCGCTTGATCAGGCCGCCGAGCATTTCGGCAGTCACCGGACTTGCGCTGATGGCAATGCTGTTCTGATTCAGGGATCTGGACAGTTCTCCCATAATCCAGTTGGCAGACAGTTTGGCATCATCACTGGCACGGACGGTGGCTTCAAAGTAGTTCGCCGTCCCCTGGTCAGCGGACAGTATGTCGGCATCGTAATCGCTCAGGCCAAAGTCAGCGATAAAACGTGCTTTTTTGGCATCTGGCATTTCAGGCATTTCAGCCTTCAGTTTTTCAAGACGACTGTCGTCAATAATAACCGGCAGCAGGTCAGGGCAGGGGAAGTAACGGTAATCGTTCGCTTCTTCTTTGCTGCGCATGGAGCGGGCTTCGCCGGTATCACCGTTATAGAGACGGGTCTCCTGGATAACGGTTCCGCCATCTTCAATCAGGTCGATCTGGCGTTCTACCTCTTTGAAGATGGCAGCCTCCATAAACTTGAAGGAGTTCAGGTTTTTGGTTTCTGTGCGGGTACCGAACTCTTTTTGTCCTTCAGGGCGAACGGAGACGTTAACATCAAACCGCATGGAACCCTGGGACATATCGCCATCGCAGATGCCCAGCGTAGTGACAATGGAGTGCAGCTTTTTGGCAAAGGCAACGGCTTCCTCTGCATTGCGGATATCAGGTTCTGTGACAATCTCAATCAGAGGAGTGCCAGCACGGTTCAGGTCAATCCCTGACATGCCGTGCTCTCCATTAAAAGAACCTTCGTGAAGACTTTTGCCCGCATCTTCCTCCAGGTGAGCGTGGTGGATGCGAATGCTTTTGGTGGAGCCATCCGCCAATGTGATATCCACATGACCAGCGCCCACTATTGGCTTTTCCAGCTGGGTGGTCTGGTAGCCTTTTGGCAGATCCGGGTAGAAGTAGTTTTTACGCTCGAAAACATTCACCCTGTTGATTTCGGCATCGATGCCCAGCCCAAACTTAATGGCCATATTGATGGCTTCTTCGTTCACCACGGGAAGGATGCCGGGCAGACCAAGGTCTACCGCGCAGGCCTGGGTGTTGGGTGCAGCACCAAAAGCGGTGGATGCACCCGAGAATATTTTGGTTTTGGTGGCGAGCTGGACGTGAATCTCCAGTCCGATAACGGTTTCCCATTGCATATTACTGTGTCCTGTACCTGTGTCCTAAACCAATGCCGGAGATTTCTGGTGCCAGTCGGTCGCCTGTTGGAAGCGGTGGCCAATATTCAACAGGCGGGCTTCATCAAAGTGCTGACCAATGATTTGCAGGCCGACAGGGCGCTGGTTTGCCATGCCAGCGGGAACGGATAATCCGGGCAGGCCTGCCAGGTTAACCGACAGTGTATAGATATCCGAGAGGTACATGGCGACCGGATCATTGCTCATGGAGCCAATGTCAAAGGCGGATGTCGGGGCGTTAGGGCCCATGATGACATCACACTCTTTAAAGGCGTTGAGGAAGTCGTCACGGATCAGGCGACGGATTTGCTGAGCCTTGCGGTAATAGGCGTCGTAGTAACCAGCCGAGAGGGCATAGGTACCCACAATAATACGACGTTTGACTTCTTCACCAAACCCTTCGCTGCGGCTGCGAATGTAGAGATCCATCAAGTCTTTTGGGTCTTCGCAGCGATGTCCGAAACGCACGCCGTCAAAGCGTGACAGGTTGGAAGAGGCTTCTGCCGGGGCAATCACGTAGTAGGCAGGAATGCACAGCCTGGCATTGGGCAGGCTGACCTCCTTGACGTTTGCACCGAGCTTTTCATATTCGGCAATGGCATTGCGGATCTGCTGTTCCACTTCACTGTCCAGTCCGGCCGCGAAGTACTCTTTTGGCAACCCAATGGTCAGACCTTCCAGGGAGTCATTCAGTGTTGCCGTGTAGTCCGGTACGTCATGGTCAAGACAGGTGGAGTCGCGGTTATCAAAGCCCGCCATGGTGTTCAGCATAATGGCGGCATCTTCAGCGGAGCGGGTCATCGGGCCAGCCTGATCAAGGCTTGATGCGTAGGCCACCATACCCCAGCGGGAAACCCGGCCATAGGTTGGTTTCAGTCCGGTAATGCCGCAGTGTGAGGCTGGCTGGCGAATGGAGCCACCGGTATCCGTGCCGGTAGCGCCAGCCGCCAGCAGGGCTGCTACAGCTGCCGCAGAACCGCCGGAGGAGCCGCCGGGGATTGCGGATTTATCCCAGGGGTTTTTGACCGGGCCATAATGGCTGTTTTCATTGGAAGAGCCCATGGCAAACTCATCCATATTGGTTTTGCCCAGCATAACGGCACCCGCATCCCTGAATTTGCCGGTGACGGTGGACTCATAAGGGGCAATAAAGTTGTCCAGCATTTTTGAACCGCAGGAGGTTTTCACGCCTTGTGTGCAGAACAGGTCTTTATGGGCAACGGGAATGCCGGTCATGGCGTGGGCATCGCCTGCTGCACGGCGTTGGTCGGCTGCTGCCGCCTGTTCCAGGGCTAACGTTTCAGTCACCGTAATAAAGCTGTTGATGTCACCATCGAACTGCCTGATTCGATCAAGGTAGGTTTGTGTCAACTCGACACTGGATATTTCGCCACTGGCTAATGCCCGGCTCTGTTCTGCAATGGTTTTATCGTACATGGGATTCGGTCGGTTGGAAGACGTATGGTATAGAAGAGGCTCAGCTTCTACCGGACTCAGAGCAGTTATTATGAAAATAATGCCTTTTCGGCGTTTCTACCACGATCACTGCTGCAATATTTTCTGACGTCACTCAATAACACGGGGAACCAGAAAGAGGCCTTCTTCAACGGCAGGTGCGCAGCCCTGTAATTGCTCTCGCTGGTTTTCTTCGGTGACCTGGTCAGGGCGCAGGCGCTGAATGGCATCGAGAGGATGTGCCAGGGGTTCCACGCCCTGTGTATCAACGGCCTGCATGCTATCGACCAGTTCCAGTATGTTGCTGATGGTGGCAGCGGTTACTTCCACTGCATCGTCGTCAATGGACAGACGTGCAAGCTTTGCAACCTTTTTGACTCCAGAGGCGTCGATGGCCATTGGTAAGGGTTCTCCATAAATGAATAACAATCAAACAAATAAGAAGCTAATGTATGGGCTGCCCACCTATTTCTCAAGGATTTATCGGGTGATCTATGGGATGATTACCGGAAACATCTCTGCAGGAATGGTAAATGGGGGGGCGATTGGTGTAAAAATAGAGTATTGCAGTTTAACAAAACACACGGACAGTCACCCGGTTTTTCGGTAAATCCCACTATAAGTAGTTGGCCAAATGGAATCGTATATTTCTGGCTAAGTGGGCAGTTACTATGCAAGGCGCAACGCAGGGAGCATAGCAGTAGCTATGTGACCGGAGTTGCAACGCCGCAGAGTGATTGACAACTTAGTCAGAAATATATGATTTCATTTGGTTAACTACTTAAGAAGCCGCTGTTTGAATGCTTTTACTGAGATAAATGATTCAGGCACAGTTGCCACAGAGCACAATTGCTGCTTGCCCTCCGGATGCAGCATTGTTAGAGTTTCTGGAATTACCCAAGCCTTGAATCAAGGTACACCATAACATGCTGAAAAGGTTACGTGGCCTGTTTTCCAGCGATCTCTCGATTGATCTTGGAACAGCCAACACACTGGTCTATGTCCGCGAAAAGGGCATAGTGTTAAATGAACCCTCTGTGGTTGCTATCCGCAATCTCGGTACTCAAAAAAGCGTAGTGGCTGTTGGTGCCGATGCCAAGCGGATGCTGGGGCGAACCCCCGGCAATATTACCGCTATTCGTCCAATGAAGGATGGCGTGATCGCGGACTTTGATGTCTGCGAGCGTATGCTCCAGCACTTTATTAACAAAGTGCATGAGAACAGTTTTATTCAGCCCAGCCCTCGTGTGCTGGTCTGTGTGCCCTGCAAATCAACCAAAGTTGAAAAGCGGGCGATCCGTGAATCGGTACTGGGCGCGGGTGCCCGGGAAGTGTATTTGATCGAAGAGCCCATGGCGGCCGCTATCGGTGCCGGACTTCCGGTTGAAGAAGCCAGTGGCTCCATGGTTGTGGATATCGGTGGTGGTACTACGGAGATTGCCATTATCTCCCTTAGCGGTGTTGTCTACTCTGAATCTGTGCGCATTGGCGGTGACCGTTTTGATGACGCGATCGTGACGTATGTCCGCCGCAACTACGGCAGCCTGATTGGTGATGCTACTGCTGAGCGTATCAAGCAGGAAATTGCCATCGCCTACCCAAGTGATGAACTGCTGGAAATTGATGTGCGCGGGCGTAACCTGGCGGAAGGTATTCCCAGAAGCTTTACCCTGAACAGCGGCGAAATTCTGGAAGCGCTCCAGGAGTCGCTGACGGCGATTGTTCAGGCGGTCAAAAGTGCCCTGGAACAATCTCCGCCAGAACTGGCTTCTGATATTGCCGAGCGTGGCCTGGTTCTGACCGGTGGTGGCGCATTGCTGCGGGATCTGGATAAACTGATCAGTGAAGAAACCGGCCTGCCGGTTCTGGTCGCTGAAGATCCGCTCACCTGTGTGGCCCGTGGCGGCGGCAGGGCAATCGAGATGATGGATAAGCACCGTATGGATCTGTTATCCACGGATTAACTGCTCTGTTAATCAAGCACCTGTTTTGGAAAATGATCAGCAATATTTCTTCCCGAGGTATTGCTGATTTGCTATTTTGGTCTGCCATCAGGCAAAGTTAGCAGTTCTCTTCAGGTGATCAGTGTTTTTTCTGTAATCGCGGTTTTTCCGGGAAGTGTTGTTGGACTCATCACCTTTAATAGCTGATCACTGGAAATTGTCAGCCAGACATGGGTGTCGATCGGACGGTGCTTCAGGTTTTTGATATGGCATTCTCAAGGCAGTTAACCCGGATATTTCATAAACTGCCCCGAATCTCGCGCACGACCACATGGATGTGGGAGATAGGGCGACGCAGGATGCTAAAGCCGAGGACTTTGTCGCTCTAAGGGATTTTGTGAGGGAGCGCCGTACCGGGGAGTACGGTCGACTGAACAAAACTCCCTTAGAGCGGCAAAGGACAAGCGAGAACGGGAGTATGTTTATGAAATATCCGGGTTAAGTTCTGAGGCCTGGTAAGGAGCAGGTTATTAAACCGATTTTCAGTCAACGCCAGTCATTGGTCACGCGCTTTGTTTTGCTGATCATCCTGTCATTGGCGATTTTGTATTTTGATCATAGCTATCGAGCCCTGTCACAGGTTCGTCAGTGGCTGACTGTTGCTGCTACGCCTGTCCTGTTTCTTGCCGATCTGCCCGGGCGTATCTGGGGAACCGCTTCACAGGTGGTCATGTCGCACAACGACTTGCTTCAGGAAAACGCCCGTCTCAAAGCACGAAACCTGATTCTTGAGCAGAAGGTTCAGAAGCTTGCCTCATTAACAGCCCAGAATATCCGCCTGCGGGAGTTGCTGAACTCTTCTGAACTGGTGGATGAGCAAGTATTGGTTGCCGAGGTGGTTGGCGTTGACCCTGATCCTTTCCGGCACCGGGTGATCATTAATAAGGGAGCCATTGATAAGGTCTACGAAGGGCAGGCCATTCTTGATGCTCATGGTGTAATGGGCCAGGTCATTGAAGTCAGCCCTGTCAGCAGTCGGGTGTTGATGCTGACCGATGTGGCGGCCCGCATTCCTGTGCAAAATCACCGAACCAAATATCGTGCTATTGCTACGGGGACCGGTCGTACGGATCGCCTTGAATTGCAGCATATTCCTGTTACTGAAGATTTTCAGGAGGGCGATCTGCTGACCAGCTCGGGGCTGGGGGGCACTTATCCTGAGGGATACCCGGTGGGCGTGGTTACCCGGGTTATCCATGATTCCGGCGATGCCTTTGCCTCTATTGAAGTTGAGCCGCTTGCTGAAGTGAATAGAAGCCGGGTTGTGCTTCTGGTTTTTCGGGAAGTCTCCGGCCTGATTGAGCCGATCAATGCTGCCCAGACAGATGAGACAAAGGCGGAGAAGAAAACAGATGAGGTGCGGCGATAATGGTTCAGCAGGCTAATGCCCACTGGGTGGTGTGGATGACCCTGCTGGTGGCGGCAATGTTCAGTATTATGCCATTACCTGAATGGTTATCACTGGTTCGCCCGGCATGGGTTCCGCTGGTGGTTATCTACTGGGTTCTGGCATTGCCGGAGCGGTTTGGTTTGTTGTTTGCCTTTATTACTGGTTTGCTGCTGGATGTGTTTCATGGCAGTCTGTTTGGGCTGAACTCCCTGGGTATGATCATGGTCGCTTTTATTGTGCTCAGTCTGCATCGACGGCTCAGGTTATTTCCTGTCTGGCAACAGGCCTTCATGGTGTTCCTGATGGTGGGTTTTTATCAGCTGCTGCTACTCTGGGTTCGCAGTGCAGCAGGGGATACGATTCCCTCTGTCTGGTATTTGCTGCCTTCATTTTCCAGCGCGCTTATCTGGCCCTGGGTTATGTCCGGGCTGCGTTTTTTGAGGCGCTATTTCCGCGTGGTTTAGTTCCCGGTGTGAATGGGATTTGCCACTGGTACATGTCAATGTTATTGGAGGCTCCTTCATTGGCCTCCTGGAAACCTGCACTACCTTTTTACAGGTAGCTTCATTTGCGAAGGTATCTTTCAGCAAGTCTGTCAACAAGACTTTCCCAATCTTCTGGCAACTGGTGTGCATTGGCATCAAATTGAATAAGAACCACTTCCTTGATATGTGCCTTCAGTATTGTTTTCTCGTCTGCCGCTGTCAGCTTATTTTTAACGGGAAGACGGTCATAGTGAAAAAACCTGCTTGAGAAATCAATTGGAAATGCACGAACCTCATAATCAGCAGGACCTCCTGAGTGGAATTTAGCGCCTTTTCCCACGAGAATTATATTGAAGGCATCACCCGGGTTGTAAACTCCATTATCAATGAGGTTTCTAATATCCTTAACCAATGGAGTTAAAGTCGCATCCCAGTCTTCAGGTTTAAGCGGCTTCTGGCCTTCTGATAACACTTTCTTACCGTTCAGGTGATTGAAAATCTCAAGACCGGTTTTGCTGAGCAATTCAAAAGTATTTTGTTTTGCGTATTCGCTAAATGATGGCGCGATATGGGTTGCTATTGAGTATTTGGTACCCTGAAATTCCCAACGAATAACAGCAGGTTTGATGTCAAGGGTTGGAATACCTGATTTTTTCAGGTAACTGTGCATCATTAACTCATCATAGAATTGGTGAGGGGCCGCATTCATTGCCAGTGCCTGGCCATCGCCAGTATCATAGAATGTCTTTGATGCACCAGCTCCCAGACTTTTCTTGAGTTTTACTGTCTTAACACCATCCTGAGTAATCAACTCAATGGGGATATCACCATCTCTTGCCTTCTCCAATTGACTGTAGGCTGCTTTTGGAATCTCTTCAGGATGATGTGAAACGTTAACTGCCAGAAAACGATTGTATCTTTCCATCGCATCTCTGACATTGCCATCATCGATGTATCTTTGCCATTGTACTTTGGCTTCGGGAATAACTTGAAGGTTTGAAGTCAGCGTTTTTGAACCACCCTCTGCCATTCGATTATGAGCTGTACTTTTAAACCTGCTCTTTGGTATTGGGCGTTGAGCTGGAGTTTTTGGCCTGTACTTTGGTATCGGGTTTTGAGCCGTAGTTTGTGACCCGCTCTTTGGTATCGGGTTTTGAGCCGTAGTTTGTGACCCGCTCTTTGGTGTCGGGTTTTGAGCTGTAGTTTGGGGCCTGCTCTTTGTTGTCGGGTTTTGAGCTGTAGTTTGTGGCCTGCTCTTTGTTGTCGGGTTTTGAGCTGTAGTTTGTGGCCTGCTCTTTGGTGTCGGATTTTGAGCTGTAGTTTGTGACCCACTCTTTGGTGTCGGGTTTTGAGCTGTAGTTTGTGACCCGCTCTTTGGTGTCGGGTTTTGAGCTGTAGTTTGTGACCCGCTCTTTGGTGTCGGGTTTTGAGCTGTAGTTTGTGACCCGCTCTTTGGTGTCGGGTTTTGGGCTGTAGTTTGTGAACTGCGCTCTGGTATCGGGGATTGAGCTGTAGTTTGTGGCCTTCTCTCTGGTATCGGGTTTTGAGCTGTAGTTTGTGTTCTGCTCACTGGCAGCTGGTTTTCAGTCATAGTTTGAGGTTTGGTAACTTTTCGGTCATACAGGCTCTTGACTGCGTAAACAAGATCAACCGCCAGTGACGGAATAAAAGCTACTACAGACACCACAGCGGCAACAGCACGCCCAAAAAAGCGAGATGTTTTACTGGCAACAGCCTCAGAAATTTTGTTAAACCAGTTTGCGCAAGTCCATTTACGCTTTTCTGTGGTCTGATTGGTATTGAGTGCCGGATTACCAACAATCGGGTCTGGCATAGAAACCTCCTATGTTTCATTAAATCATATAGTTGTAAATAATAATTTGAGGATATAGTTGATTACCTAGTGGTTTGACCACTATGCAGTGAATAAGTTTCAATTCTTTTAAGATTAAATAAGATCCATCTGGCTTACCAATGGCTGCGTCGAGCTGAGCTGTTACACCAAATTGGTGTTTTCTGCCAAAAACTGGCCTTCAATGAAAACCCTTTTCCCGGTGAGTCCCATGCCGGGAAAAGGCAACTGCAGGAAGAAATACTGAACCTCCCGGGATAGAAATCTGTCGCTACTTTTTCACAGGAAGTTTCTTCGACGACGGTATCTTTTGGTAAGGTCCGTAACAAGGTCTTCCCACTCTTTTGGCAAGGTGCATTTTTTGGTATCAAATTGAATAAAAACGACTTGCTCAATATATGCCCTCAATGTTCTTTCCTCCTCTTTCGCTTTAAGCCGCTTTTTAACAGGGAGCTGATCGTACTGCTCGAATTTGCTTGAGAAATCAAATGGAAATGCACGCACCTCAAAATCAGCTTGCCCCCCTGAATGGAATTTGTTGCCTTTTCCCACAAGAATGGCATTTAGAGAATCATGCCGAGCGAAAACTCCATTATCAATAAGGGTTCTAATATCATTAACCAGTGGATTCAAAACTTCATCCCAGTTCTCAAGTATGAATGGTTTCTGGCCTGCTGATAACACTTTCTTACCGTTCAGTTGATCGGTAATATTAAAAGGGGCTTTGCTGTCCAATACGAAAGCATTTTGTTTTGGGTATTCGTTAAATGATGGTGCGATATAGGTTGCTATTGTGTATGTGGTGCCCTCAAATTCCCAACGAATAACAGCGGGTTTGATTTCATTGGTAGGAATACCTAATTTTTCCAGATATCGCTGCATCATTAACTCATCATAGAATTGGTGTGGGGCCCTGATCATTGCCAGTGCCTGGCCATCGCCGATATCGTAGAATGTCTTGGATCCACCACCTCCCAGCTCTTTATGGAGTTTTACGGTTGTGACACCATCTTCAGTAATCAACTCAATGGGCATATCACCTTTGGTTGCCTCATTTAATTGTTGATATGCTGCTTCAGGAATCTCGTTTGGATGATGTGTGAGGTTTTCTGCCAGAAAACGATCGTAACGTTCCATCGTAGCTTTAACATCGTCATCATGAATGTATCTTCGCCATTGTACTTTGGCTCCTGGAATAACCGGAAGATTTGGAGCAGGAGCCTGGAGTTTGGTGATTTTTCTGTCATACAGGCTCTTGGCTGCATAAACAAGATCAATGCCCAGTGAAGGAATAAAGGTGACTACAGTTACCACAGCGGCAACAACATGCCCAAAAAAGCGAGATGTTTTACTGGCAACAGCGTCAGAAATTTTTTTAAACCAGCTTACGCAGGTCCATTCACTATTATGCGCATTCTGGGGGGGATTGAGCGCTGGATTGCCGGCAGTGGGGCCTGTCATGGAAACCTCCTATGTTTCTTTATTAAGAGTATTGTTATAAATAGTTGATTCTTTGATAACCATACCATTCGCACTGAGTGAAGTGCGGTGCTTCTATCCTTCGGCTTCGCTCAGGATGAATGGGTGTACGGGTATTAACGGGTATTAAAGTTTTACTGGTACTTTTGACCACTAACTAATGAATAAGTTCAAACTATTTTATAATCCGTTTTCATTACGTTAGGCATCAGGAATCTATTCCTCTAAGTGGCTACGGTTCTGTGTCGTTCAAAAAAGGTTGAATATGATCTATCTGGCTTCCCAATCCCCGCCTCGGGCTGAGCTGTTACAATAGATTGGTGTTTCTTGGCAGAAACTGGCCTTCAATGTAAACCCTTTTCCCGGTGAGTCCCCTGCCGGGAAAAGGCGACTGCAGGCAAAAACACCAAATCGCGATTTTCCCGGGAGTGTAGAAAACCAACGCAGCCTTTTCACAGGAAGATTCATCGGCGAATATGTCTTTCGACAAGATCTGTAACAAGTTTTTTCCACTTTTCCGGCAAGCGCCATGCCTTAGGGTTAAATTGAACAAAAGCGGCTAACTCGATATAATGTCTCAATATTTCTTTCTCCTCTTCAGCTGTAAGCCGCTTTTTAGGTGGAAGTTGATCAAGTTGAGTCGTCTCGTCTACGAATTCATATGGAAATGCGCGAATCTCATAATCAGCAGGCCCACCTGAGTGGAATTTATTGCCTTTTCCGACAACGATGGCTTTGTGGGTAGCCGAAATTGCGTAACAAGCATGTGTAGAAACACCATTATCAATCAGGGTTCTAACATCATTAACCAGTGGCTTTAAAACCTCATCCCAGTGCTCAGGAGTCATTATATACTTGTCTTCGTCTTCGTCTTCGTCTTCGTCTTCGTCTACTGCTAACAATTTCTTACCATCCAGTAGTTCAGTTTCCTCTGAAGTAGATCTTTTATGCATTAAGAAAGCATTTTGTTTTGCGTATTCGCTAAATGATGTTGTGATGTAGGTTGCCATTGTGTATTTTTCACCCTCGAATTCCCAACGAATAACAGCGGGTTTGATTTCAATGGTCGGAACACCTAATTTTTCAAGGTATCTATTCATCATTAATTCATCATAGAATTGGTGTGGGCAATTATTCATTGCCAGTGCCTGTCCATCTCCAATATCGTAGTAACGTCTTGATTCACCAATTCTTAGCTCTTCCCCAAACTTAAATGTTGTAAAAGCATTTTGGTCTGGAGTAATCAACTCAACTGGAATATCACCATCCAGGGCCTTAACCAGTTGTTGGTGAGCTGCTTCCGGGATAGCCTCTGGATGGTGTAAGACGTTATTTGCCAGAAAACGATTGTGTTTTCCCATCGTAGTTTTGACATCGCCATCATGAATGTCTCTTATCCACTCTACCTTGGCCTGGAGTTTGGTGACTTTTCTGTCACACAGGCTCTTGGCTGCATAAACAAGATCAACGCCCAGTGAAGGAATGAAGGTGGCTACAGTTAACACAGCGGCAACAACACGCCCAAAAAAGCGAGATGTTTTACTGGCAACAGCGTCAGAAATTTTTTTAAACCAGCTTACGCAGGTCCATTCACTATTTTGCGCATTCTGGGGGGAATTAAGCGCTGGATTACCGGCAGTGGGGCCTGTCATAGAAACCTCCTATGTTTCTTTATTAAGAGTATTGTTATAAGTAGTTGATTCTTTGATACCCATACCGTTCGCACTGAGTGAAGTGCGGTGCTCCCATCCTTCGAATCCGCTCAGGATGAATGGGGTGTACGGTATTAAAGCTTTACTGGTGTTTTTGACCACTAACTAATGAATAAGTTCCAACTCTTTTATAATCCGTCTTTATTACGTTAGGCTTCGGGCATCTATCCGGGCTAAGTGACTACGGTTCTGTGTCGTTCAAAAAAAGGTTGAATATGATCTATCTGGCTTCCCAATCCCCGCGTCGAGCTGAGCTGTTACAGCAAATCGGTGTTTCCTTTCATCAACTGGCCTGTGATATTGATGAAACCCCATTCCCCGGTGAGGCTCCAGCAGAATATGTGCTGCGAATGGCCCGGGAAAAGGCAGCGGCAGGCTGGCAGGCATTATTAACCCGGGATTCTGTCCAAATGCCCTTGCTGGCAGCAGATACAACGGTGGTCTGTAATGATCAAATTCTCGGCAAGCCTCAGGATTCAAACGATGCTCGTCGTATGTTGGTGATGCTGTCCGGCAATGCTCATCAGGTGATGACCGCAGTAGCGGTAACCGATGGCAGTCAGCTGCAAACTGAGTTGTCAGTCACAGATGTGGTGTTTAATGACCTGTCTGATTCGTTGATTGATGATTATATTGCCTCCGGGGAGCCGACCGATAAAGCAGGTGCCTACGGTATTCAGGGCTATGGTGCGGTTTTGGTAGCGAGTCTGTCTGGCAGCTATTCCGGTGTTGTCGGGTTGCCGCTTATGGAGACTGCACGACTTCTGACCGATTTTAATGTGCCATTCTGGCAAGCGTGCTGATCTGTAGTCTGTATCTTATTTCCAACTAAGGTGTCTCATTTTCTCGCCGTTTTTGCCGTTCAAAAAAGAGCGTGAATACGCTCTCACAACATCATGGAACGGTTTTTGGTATAAAGTTTGTCAGGAAGCAAAAACCGGATGCAAATTACTGGTATGATCGACTGATCTATTTTGTTTCTACCAGTACGTCAGCCTCAGACGGCCTCTTAAGGAATGGTGGAAAGTGTATTGACCTGTGATGCCTGTGACGAAACTCATTGTCCGTCTAAAGAGGCACCACAGGTCAATGCATTAAAGGAATTGAGGGACTGGGATGAGCGAAGAAATTCTCATGAATATCACGCCCATGGAATCACGGGTGGCTCTGGTTGAAAATGGGGTGCTGCAGGAGATCTATGTCGAGCGTGCCCGAAGTCGGGGTATTGTCGGCAATATTTATAAAGGGAAGGTGGTTCGTGTCCTGCCGGGAATGCAGGCCGCATTTGTTGATATTGGCCTTGAACGGGCGGCGTTTATTCATGCCAGTGAAATTGCGCCCAGGCAGGACAGCCGCCATGAAAAAAACGGGGAAGAGACCCAGGAACGCCCGATTTATGAACTGGTGCATGAAGGCCAGTCGCTGGTGGTTCAGGTAACCAAAGATCCCCTGGGTACCAAAGGTGCCCGTCTGACCACCCATATCTCTATTCCGGCCCGCTATCTGGTGCACATGCCAAAAAACAACCACGTGGGGATCTCGCTGCGCATCGAAGATGTTGAGGAGCGGGAACGTCTGCGGCAACTGGTTGAGTCTTGCCTTGGCGGTGATGATGGTGCCGGTGGCTTTATTCTGAGAACGGCTGCAGAAGGCATCGGCGAAGCTGAGGTGCGTGCCGATATTCTCTTTCTGCGCAGGCTGTGGGCCACCATCGAAGAGAATATCCGGGAGAGTAAGGCACCGGCCAATGTCTATGAAGACTTGCCGCTGCACTTGCGAACCATGCGTGACCTGGTCAACCCCAACATTGAAAAGATCCGCATTGATTCCCGGGAAACGTTTGAAAAAGTGTCCAAATTTGTCAAAAAGCTGGTACCTGAGATCGATGGCCGGGTTGAATATTACCCCGGCGAACGCCCGATTTTTGATCTGTTTGGCGTTGAGGATGAGATCAACAAGGGGCTTAGCCGTAAAGTTCAGCTGAAGTCCGGTGGCTATCTGATTATTGATCAGACCGAAGCCATGACCACCATTGATGTCAACACCGGTGCCTTTGTCGGTCATCGTAATCTGGAAGAGACTATTTTTAAAACCAACCTTGAAGCGGCCGTTGCCATTGCCCGCCAGCTCCGGTTACGGAACCTGGGGGGGATCATCATTATCGACTTTATTGATATGGAAGATCCGGAGCATCAGCGGCAGGTTCAGCGTGCTTTTGAAAAGGCCATGGAGCAGGATCATGCCAAGACCAATTTTACCGGCGTCAGTGAACTGGGCCTGGTGGAGATGACTCGCAAGCGAACCCGCGAGTCACTGGAGAATGTTCTGTGTGAATCCTGCCCAACCTGTGAAGGCCGTGGTACCCTGAAAACGGCAGAGACGGTATGCTACGAGATTTTCCGGGAAATTCTCCGGGCTGTCCGGGCCTATGATGGCGACAGTTATACGGTGCTGGCAGCTGAGACCGTGATAGACCGTCTGCTGGATGAAGAGTCCAATAATGTGGCCGATCTTGAAGAGTTTATCCAGAAGCCTATTCGTTTTCAGGTGGAGCCGATCTATACCCAGGAACAGTTTGATGTAGTTCTGGTGTAACGAACGCTGCCCGCTTCCTGCTGCCCGCTACCCCGCTTTTCAGGGGCGCGGTTAACGGGAAGCGGGTAGTGTTTTTTTAGCATTTGGTAATGGTTACTGTTGAGTCTGGATTGATATTTTGTTGAGCGTCACTTTTGTTATACGGCTGGTTAATAGTCAGTTGTCCAATGGTTTGTCAGGGCGGGAACTCGGTTGTTGAAGCGGATGGTAAACAGCCTCAAACGGAGTGCTCCGGGCATTCAGGGGGCAGATGGTGAAAAAGCACCATCAGGCAGTCTCCGTCTACTGAATAGTTTGATGAAATGGAGCTGGCGGCTGCTGCTGACCGGGTTAACCATTCTGGTCATTCTGGTGGGGCTCGGGCGACTGACGTTTAGTGCTTTACCGGTTCTGCTGCCTCAGCTTTCAGGTTTTCTCAGCGACCGGTTGCAGGCTGACCTGCAAATTGAGTCCATGTCTGCGCAATGGAATGATGGTGAGCCATGGTTATCCATGAGAGGGTTGACGCTTAAAGGTAAAGAGGCAGATCAGGCCGGGTTCAGTATCTCGCAGCTGGCTTTGGAACTGAGCCTGAAGGAGTCACTATTACACTGGACGCCAGTATTTTCGTCCCTGGAAATCAATGGAATCAATGTCGAGCTGGTCCGTGGAGATGGTGCCCAGTGGGCACTATCCGGTATTCAACGGGTTGCCGGGTCATCATTACAGGCTCCTGAATATCAACAGAGTTCTGCGCTGGAATGGCTTGCCCTGCAAAAGAAGGTGGATATTCGTGATATCCGCCTGAATATGCGCAAAGCCAATGGTGAGAGCAGTGATATTCATGGCCAGCATTTGACGGTCGTGACGGATGGTGACCAGAAAAATCTGTCGGTCCGCCTTGAAGCGGGTGCTGGTTATCTTGCCATCAATGGCTCTGGCATCGCCGGCCCTGGTCAGTTTTCCCGGTGGCAGGGAGAGGCCGTCGCCAGTGATCTTGATGCTGAGCAGCTCTGTGTCCTGTGGTCTGGTTGTTATGATGATGTGCTGTCAGCAGTGGTACAGTTGGAGACCCGCTGGCTGTATGATGATGGTGTCTGGCAAGTACAGGGAGAGGTCGCTTCTCCTGATGTAACGTATCGGGATAACGCTGGTGCGTTGAACCATCTTTCCGGGCAGACCCATGTATTTATGCAGGGCGTTTTGTCCCGGGAGCCGTTGTCAGAATCCAGCTGGCAGATCTGGCTGAATGGCCTCAATCTGGAAAACCGCCTGCATAACGGGACGGTTTATCAGTGGGAAAACAGCTGGTATCTGGCCGGTGGCCTGGCTGAAGAATATGCGGTAACCGTAGCGACCGAAAACCTGGATCTGGATCTGCTGAAACGATGGTTACTGGATACCGATGCGCTTCCGGAACCGGTTGCTGATCTGGTGAATACCCTGAATCCCATTGGCCAGTTGAATGATCTGGCCATCCGTTTTTACCCATCCCGTCAACCGTTTGATTTCGACTTGAGTGCCCGGCTTGACAATGTGTCGGTGGCTGCCTGGCACGGCGCTCCTTCCGGGGGCAATGTCAGTGGTCAGTTAAGGATGAACCTGCTGCAGGGGTATCTTGATCTGGATACCCGGAACTTCCAGCTGGGCTTTCCCAAACTGTTCCGGGAAACCTGGACGTTTGCTACTGCCAAAGCACGCCTTTACTGGGATGTTATTGATGACTTTTATATTTTGAAGTCGGATGACATCGCCCTGGTGGGTGCTGAAGGTGATCTGAAAGGCAAGCTCAGGCTCGATATCCCGTTAAAATGGCATGAAGGTGACACCCTGGATATGGCATTGACGGTGGGCATGAGCAATGGTGATGCCCGCTATACGGGCAAGTACCTGCCAGTCTTTCTGCCCATGAACAGCGGCCTGGTTCACTGGCTGGATACCGCCATTCGCAAGGCGGATATCTCAGGGGGCGGGTTTATTTATAACGGTGCGCTGTCTGGTGGTAAGCGTGGAGATATCGGCCCACAGGATTCCCGCTGGGGACTGTTTTTTGATCTCCAGAATGGCGAGCTGGACTATGCGCCTGACTGGCCTGTGATTACCGGCCTGGCCGGGCAGGTTTATGTTAACGATGACCGGGTGGAAGTACTGGGCCAGCAGGCAGAGTCAGCGGGTGGCCAACTGAATGATATCGTGGCGCGAGTGCCGCTGGACGGGACATCGATACTCAGGATCCGCAGTCAGCTGAATGCCAGTGGCGAGACACTGCAGCACTTTCTTACCCGGACACCCATTAATGACTGGATGAAGGGTGCAGCAGAACTATGGACGTTACAGGGGCAGCTGGATGCCGGACTTGATTTGACACTTCCTCTGGATGACCCGGGCCGTTCTGAAGTGGATATCCGTGGTGCAGTGGAATCGTTTACCTTCGGAATTCCTGAGGTGGGGATTGCCGCAAAAGGCATTGCCGGTGAACTCTCCTACAGCACTGACCGTGGACTTACTGCACGACAGTTATCTGGTCAGCTGTTTGGTCAGCCGGCTCAATTTCAGATACGTTCGATGGTACAGAATCAACAACCCGTTTCCACCGATATTGTCTGGTCAGGCAGAGCCTCAGTGTCTTCACTTCAGGACTGGCTGAAGCTGGATTGGCTCAGTTTGCTGGAGGGAGAAACGGATTATCGCGCCAGCTTATCCCTGGGGTTAGACGACAATAACACGGAACTCAGGGTCGGCAGTGAATTGCTTGGCGTTGATATAGAGCTGCCAGCGCCGGTGGGTAAAACAGCCGATACACCGCTACCCCTGACGTTTTCTCTGACCAAAAAAGCAGGTCACCAGATGCTGGGTGTGATGCTGGGAAAACTGGGGCGGCTGGACATGAGAATGACGCCAGAGTTTTCCCCGGAGTCTGCCTTGATGACACTGGGTGACGATGCTTCCCATCCCGGTACAGGCTTTGCTGTCTGGCCTTCAGGGAATCAATTTCTGGTGACCGGTACTTTGCCGGAACTGGATCTCGGTCCCTGGAAGGCCCGCTTTGAAGGGCAGCCCGTTAGTCCTGTCGAGCAACAGTTGGCCTCACGCCTGGCCCTTGACAATGTTCACCTCGGTTCACTGAAGTATGGGGATTATCTCTGGCCGGATATATCGGTTTCACTTCAGCAGGCGGTTCAGAATCAGAGGTCACAGTCTGACAGAAAAGGCATGAAACTGGCCGTTGATGGACAGACACTGAAAGGTGATTTATGGATTCCTGACCAGCAAACTGCACCGTGGTCTCTTTATATTGACCGTGTACATCTGCCAGAGCCTGCTTCTGAAACCGCTTCCGGGGATAGTCCTTTAGAATCCGGGGACAGCCTGGCAGACATCAATCCGGCAACGTTGCCCAATATTGATGTGAACATCAACCATATTCAGGTTGGCGGCCGAACACCAGCAAGCATCGGTTTTAAACTTCGTCATGGACCCAACGGTGTCAAGATCGATCATATTACCGGTGAGCTGTCGGATATGTCGCTGAATGGTCTGGCAGACTGGGTGCTGATGGACGGTGAACAGCGCAGCTGGATTCAGGGAGAACTTAAAGGCACGGACATCACCGCATTGCAGAAAGCCCTGGGCTCTTCAGGTTTTCTTGAGGCCAGGGAAAGCCGTTTCGAGGCCAGCCTGAACTGGGATGGATCGCCTCTTGGAGGTTCGATTGCCACCATGAAAGGCCGGATCGATTTGCTGCTGAAGAAAGGGCGGCTGCGCAAAGTCGATAATGGCTCGTCGGAAGCACTTAAATTATTTGGTATTTTTAATACCGAAGCACTGACCAGAAGGATAAGGCTGGACTTTTCCGATCTCTACTCGTCCGGTATCAGTTTTGATCAAATCAAGGGCAGTCTGAACTTTAACCGTGGACTGATTACCTTCAATTCACCCATGGTGATCGAAGGGCCGTCTTCCGACTTCAAACTGGATGGCACTATTGATACCAATACTGAACAGCTGGATCTGAGCCTGGTGGTTACCCTGCCTGTGTCATCCAATCTGCCGATTCTCAGCGTACTGCTGGGAACTGCTCCCCAGGTGGCGGGCATTATTTATATTGCGGACAGACTGGTGGGCAAACAGGTGGATCAGCTGGCCAGCATTCGTTACCGGATTCATGGCTCCTTTGCTGACCCTAAAATGACCCTGGACAGGCTGTTCTCCAATAAGCCGAAAAAATAACCCGGCCGATAAGTAGTTAACCAAATGAAATCGTATTTTCTGACTAAGTGGACAGTCACTCTGCGGCGTTACAACTACGGTCACATAGCTACGGCTATGCTCCCTACGTTGTGCCTTGCATAGTAACTGCCCACTTAGCCAGAAAATACGATTCCATTTGGCCAACTACTTATAATCTTCCTGATTCATCCTCTGCCTGAATGTACTCTGAATACGCAAAGGCTTTTAGCGGATCTATCAGGAAGCTATCTCCACACTGCTTTTGAGGTTCCTCAGATTTTTAATAGCCTTGGCATTCCCCAGCCTGGCTGCCTTACGGTACCAGCGCTCCGCTTCATACAGATTTACCCCAAAGCCCTCTCTACCAAGCTCATACAGGGTGCCCAGTTTGTTCATGGCTGAAGCACTACCCAGCTCAGCCGCATTGAGCAACCAGAAGATCGCCTGGTCCAGATTTATCGGAAAGCCCTCGTCACCATTGAGATAAAGGCTGCCCAGCTTTTTCATGGCTGAATCATTGCGCAGCCTGGCCGCCTTAAGGTACCACCGCTCCGCTTCACGCAGGTTTACCCCAAAGCCCTCGTCAGCATAGTGATGAAGGTAGCCCAGCAGGTACATGGCTGAAGCTATAATGGCTGGATCTTTCCCCAGCTCAACCACCTTGAGCAACCAGATTTTCGCCTGATGCAGATCTGCCGTAAAGCTCTCACCACCATACAGATACAGGTAACCCAGGTGATACATGGCTCTGACATGTTCCAGCTCAACCGCCTTGAGCCACCAGGATTTCGCCTGGTGCAGATCTTTGTCAAAGCCTTGTTCACCCTGGTAATACAGGCAGCCCAGGCTGGACATGGCTCCAACATCCCCCAACCCGGCCGCCTTGAACAACAGGAACATTCCCTGATCCTGATGATCTGCCGGTAAGCCCTCGCCGCCATCCAGATACAGTAGGGCCAGGTTATTCATGGCGCAGGCATCCCCCAATCCAGCCGCCTCCAGGTACCAGTGCTCCGCTTTGCGCAGATCTGCCGCGAAGTCCTTGCCACCATGCTGATACTGGTAGGCCAGGTTATTCATGGCTGTAGTATCCCCCAGCTCAGCCGCCTTAAGGTACCAGCTCTCGGCTTTGTGCAGATCGGCTGGAAAGCCCTTGCCACCACGTGCATAGACGATGCCCAGGCTGCACATGGCTGTAATATCCCCCAGCTCAGCTGCCTTAAGGTACCAGCTCTCGGCTTTGTGCAGATCTATCCGAAAGCCCTCACCGCCCAACTGATACAGGTGGCCCAGATGCCACATGGCTGTAATATCCCCCAATTCAGCCGCCTTGATATACCAGTGTTCCGCTTTGTGCAGATCTACCGGAATCCCTTCGCCACCATTCTGGAAAAGACACCCCAGGTTTCTCAGACCGATCAGGTCGGATCCTCCCCTTCTGGCCAGCAGCAGGGCAGCATCGAGGTGCTTATTGGCAACGGCCAGGGCCAGGGGAGTTTTACCCGAAGTTCGGCCCGCATCCACCTTCGTTCCCCTTTGCAGCAGGGCCTGGATGATCTTGATATCACCCTCCTTTGCCGCGTTGACCATCTGACGCCGCCAGCCCCGGGGCAGGGGCAGGTTTTTCACCACCATTTTTTTAATGACTTCCCGTCCGTAAGGGCAGGTCAGATGGCCTTTTGTCCAGCTGGAAAGGCACTTAAAGTGAAACTTATGCCCGCAGGGCCTGGCAATAGCGACGCGCCTGCCCACAAACATCAGATTAGTGGATGAGTAGAGGCCATCATGGCAGATCGGGCAGATTGTGGGCTCGGTGGGCACAACAACTGCTGCACTGGAGGGAATGCTGTTCATGCCAGGTAACTCCCTTACGTTTTTGGGATTACTACTCTGACTGTGTTGATCTCAAAAATATCCCGTACCAGGTTCTGAAAATATCAAAAAACCAGCTTTGTGGAATTGCTGAATTCCAGAAAAGATCTAAATATCGGAAAAGAAGGCGTTTATAAGGTTATAATGCAGACAATTTTATCGATGCAGGAGGTATAGATATATATTCATTGTCGTTTAAATCGACCCGGACTTTAACAGGCTAGCATTGGTTACCGGATTCATGGCTCCTTTGATGATCCCGGGATAATCCGGAAATAACTCTGGATAGCCTCCCGGGGGACGCAAAATATTGTCACGTACCATGGGCATTTGGTGGATCTATCGGGAAGCCTTCTCTATTTTATGCCCCTTACAGCCTGCTGCCGTGGATTCGCCCTCTGGGTGGGCGCGGCCGGGTTCACCAGGAAAGGCTTCATCAAACCCGCGTTTTTTAGCGGGTTGCGGTTTAGAGGCTTTTTCCAGTTTTTTGATGGCCAGGTCATTCCCCAACTCAGCCGCCTTGAGCAACCAGGCCTTCGCCTGGTTCAGATCTACCGGAAAGTCCGCCCCACCATGCTTATACAGATGACTCAGGTGGAACATGGCCGCAGCGTTACCCAGGTCAGCCGCCTTGAGCAACCAGATTTTCGCCTGGTGCAGATCTGCCGGAAAGTTCTCGCCACCATGCAGATACAGGTATCCCAGGAGTTGCATGGCTCTAACATATCCCAGCTCACCCGCCTTGAGCCACCAGGATTTCGCCTGGTGCAGATCTTTCTCAAAGCCTTGTTCACCCTCGTAATACAGGCAGCCCAGGCTGCTCATGGCTCCAACATCCCCCAACCCAGCCGCCTTGAACAACAGGAACTTTCCCTGATCCTGATCTGCCGGTAAGCCCTCGCCGCCATCCAGATACAATAGGGCCAGGTTATTCATGGCGCAGGCATCCCCCAATCCAGCCGCCTGCAGGTACCAGTGCTCCGCTTTGCGCAGATCTGCCGCGAAGTCCTTGCCACCATGCTGATACTGGTGGGCCAGGTTATTCATGGCTATAGTATCCCCCAGCCCAGCCGCCTTAAGGTACCAGCTCTCAGCTTTGTGCAGATCTATCGGAAAGCCCTCGCCACCATTTGTATACACGATGCCCAGGCTGCTCATGGCTGCAATATCCCCCAGTTCAGCCGCTTTGAGGTACCAGCTCTCGGCTTTGTGCAGATCTATCGGAAAGCCCTCGCCACCAAACTGATACTGGTAGCCCAGATACCACATGGCTGCAAAATCCCCCAACTCAGCTGCCTTGAGATACCAGTGCTCCGCTTTGTGCAGATCTACCGGAATGCCCTCACCACCATGCCGGAACAGCTCCCCCAGGTCTCTCAGACCGATCGGGTCGGATCCTCCCCTTCCGGCCAGCAGCAGGGCAGCATCAAGATGCTTATTGGCAACGGCCAGGGCCAGGGGGGTTGTACCCGCAGTTCGGCCCGCATCCACCTTCGCCCTCCGTTGCAGCAGGGCCTGGATGATCTTGATATCACCCTCCTTTGCCGCGTTGACCATCTGATTCTTCCAGTCCCGGGGCAGGGGCAGGTTTTTCACCACCATATTTTTAATGACTTCCCGCTCGTAAGGGCAGGTCACGTGGTCTTTTGTCCAACGGGAAAGGCACTTAAAGTGAAACTTATGCCCGCAGGGTCTGGCAATAGCGACGCGCCTGCCCACAAACTTCCGGTTTTTGGGTGAGTAAAGGCTATCATGGCAGATTGGGCAGATTGGGCAGATTGGGGGCTTGGTGGGTACAACAATTGCTGCACTGGAGGGCACGCTGTTCATGCCAGGTAACTCCCTTACGTTTTTGGGATTGTTACTCTGACTGTGTTGATCTCAAAAATATCCCGTACCAGGTTCTGAAAATATCAAAAAACAGCTTTATAGATTTCATGAATTCCAGAACAGATCAAATATCCGAAAATAATGCGGTTATACGGTTATAACGTGCACAATTTTATGGATGCAGGAAGTATAGAGATACAAATTCATTGTTGTTTAAGTCGACGTGAACTTTAACAGGCCAGCATTGGTTACCGGGTTCATGGCTCCTTTGATGATCCCTGGTAATCCTGAAATAACCCTGGAGAGGCTGTTATCCAATAAGCCGAAAAAATAACCTGGCCGACATAATCCTCCTGATTCATTCTCTGCCTGGATGTACTGTGAATCGAGTTTCCGATCACCAGTTTGCTTTTGCCTGTTCTTTATCTTGTTGGGAATCAGATTTCCCCTGGGAGAGGGCCCTTGATGGCCAGAACGGGTAATTCACTGTGTTGGTTGGTTCGGCATAGTTTAGGCAACCACATATCGGCAATGAATAATCCATTCCTTCCTGCTATTTTACGACAATCCTGAATGGTTGTGTTCTGAACCCGGAATGTGAGTGCAGGGTGCTCATCAGCAAAATAATCAAGCTGGTCAATAACAAGAATATATTGATTTGGCTCAATGAGTAGCAAGCTGCAACATGCCACAGGGGAGATAGTTTGATCGTTGGCCTGGTTTTGTGAATGGGCCAGTGCTGCTGTAATACCCTCCAGAATGGAAAAGACCTGAAAATAATACGTTCCGCCCACATACACAGATATCAGCAGGCTGGCACCAATAATCAGCCAAGTCAGATATTCTAATAATCGTTTAGTCATGATGGAGTGACAATAACGGCACAACAAAATTATGAACCAGATTGAACAAATAATAGGAAAGCATTCGACCAGGAAACAGGGTCATGGTCCCTGCCAGCAGTAAACCAAAGTAAAACACCAGTTTCATACAAAATTCATGTTGATGGATTTTTCTCCTTCGGGCGAAATAAATGCCTAAAGCAAGAAAAACAAGTGTCGCAAAGCTGAGACTATGTACAGCACTTAAGCCATACAGACGGCTGTTGGGATTAAGCACCTTTATCCAGAATGAGCCAATGGCGACCAGGGATACCATGGCAACCCAGAGGCGTCCAAGTCGCCGGTGTAATCTACCGCCTTTTTTTAGTAGTAAGATAATCGCACCGAGGATAATGGACGCAAGAGCTAAAGCAATGTGTGACACTACCGCGAAATCGCTGGTATAACCAAGGTATTGCATTGATTTTGATGAATTCTAACAATTGCCAAAGAAACGATTGGCTTGCACAAATTTGAGTGATGAACTCAGGTTCTGCTCCAATGCATCAAATATTGTGTCTATAAACATGGTAATGACCTGTACCTGCTCTTGATGAATGGGTATAGACTTGATGGCAATGGTATCCAACAGTTTGCCGTTATGGTCATGAACCAAATGGTGGCGATTTGCCAGGTAATTGAGGCGAATACCATTTTGCTGCTCAGCGGTCACGGCTACAGGCTGGCAATGGTGGAAAAATGCATGACCACTGGCTTCAAGTATTTCAAGGAACCACAGGCGCAGAAACGGATCCTCGAACTGCAGCATTAGCATGCCAAACTTAATTAATGCACGTCTGTGTTTGTCCATCATTGGATCAAGGAAAAAAAATTCCAAGGCATCACTGGCCCGCCAGCCCAGGTGATCGTCAAGTTCAAGTGCAAGCCAGTCGGCCATTGCCAGTCGACTGTGGCGTGCCAGGTTGCTTGATACAGTATTGACATGTACCTCAAACGCATTTTGAGGGGAAGAATAGTTGATTATGTAATGGTTGAGATCCCGGTAGCCGAGGCAGTCAAAAATCCATAAGGGAAAGAAACGACGCAGTTTGTCTATGGCTGGTAAATCGGCAAATTGCAGCCATTGATAAAATTCATGGGATTCAACACGTTGCTTTCTTTCAAGCAGGTATTTAACCAGCGGCTGTTGTGTGGCGTCTGTTTTGGTGGCATCTGGTAGCTTCAGGTCAGAAGAAGCATCAGGATAACAGGGGGTGTCGAAAAATATGGCATTGTTCTTTGCTGGCACACGATCGGGCAGACAATATTGTGTGATGTATTGGTAAAAACTGTCATGAATGGTATCAAAAATATGAAACATCTGATCGGATAGTGTTATCGATAAACGATACTGGTCGTCAGTAAGTGCCTCATCCTCAAAAACGCCCGTGGAGTTGAGCATATGCCCAGTCTCTCGATCCAGATGATATTGGCCAAAATAGCGATAGTCGATTCCGTTATCTGCCGTAAGGGCTGTTGCGATTGGTGTAATGGTCTCGAAAAAGACATGCCCACATGCTTCACCGGCTTCTGAGTGGGCAAAGCGTATGAGTGGATCGCCCTGATCTGCAACATTCAAGCGCATGAATTCTACACCACATTTGCGGAAAACTTCTGTGTCTTCCGCAAAAAATAACCACCACAACAGATCACTGATACGCCAGTTCAAAGATGTATCGAAGCCAAGTTTGCGCCAGTCCTCCAAGAACAGACGAGAGTGTGTTTCATCCTCTCGTGTATTGCCATTTATGGTTTGTTTAAACTGATCATTTTCATCATCAAAGCGGATGACCCATTTATTCATATCTCTAAAATTCATGACAAAAAGGATCATGATTGGCATTAATTGGAGCTTCTTGTCCTGAGGGATCTGGTCAGAAGTTATGAGGGAAAATAGTTTATGTTGTTGGAATATATTTTGTCTGTGTTCAATATGTTTCATGACTCTTTTCATTGACATTGCCCTCTAATGTAACGTGAGTTCGATGCTCAGAAAGCCATAGGCAAACCTTCTGTCAGTGCTGTTATATCAATATGATGCTTTCTGGGCTGCCGGGTATAAGCGATTGTAAGAAACCAGGTTCGGGAAGCAGTCAGACTTATATTTAACGATGAGATTCAGGTAATAATGCTTGAAATTCCGAAAGGCACTCTGGTGGAAATGAATGATGATGGTCATTATTTCACTGAGCGACAATTTTGATATAACTGGAGGCTTATTGGCATTACAGATAAGTTGTTTATGCCATTCTGGTTCAAAAATCAGGCAGAAATCATCGATATCACAGAATACACTGGTCATAGACATGGGGCCTCTGGTTAGCTGTTCTATGGTTTGATATCTGAAAGATAGCTAAGCAGTCCGGAGGCCTCTTGTCTTTTTTACGTCGAATTCACGTTAATGTATTACAAAAAAGGCAAAATATAGTAGCATTTTGGGATGGGGTATGTGGTACAGATACTCTATCTGAGGTTAGGCTCGGTCCAGCTTAGTCGTTGGTTGTGATAATGAATTAATTTAACTAAATCATTATTCACATACCCGCGTTTTTAGCTGGTTGTGGTTCAGAGAGTTTTTCCAGTTTTTTGATGGCCCGGGCATTCCCCAACTCAGCCGCCTTGAGCAACCAGGCCTTCGCCTGGTCCAGATCTACCGGGAAGTCCGCCCCACCATGCTCATACAGATGACTCAGGTGGAACATGGCCCAAGCGTTACCCAGGTCAGC